>CADAPR010000035.1 GCA_902789785.1 uncultured Lachnospiraceae bacterium | reverse complement strand
TCTCCTGGGTTGTTATTATCTCCTGGGGTACTTCCACTTCCCGTATTATTCACATTACTTGGTCCCAGATGAATGTTAAATGTTGCAGTGCTTTCTTCAAAATCACTTTTAATGGTAACAGCATTACCTGCTTCATTTGCTGCCGGTCCTCTGTTATAGGCATTAAGTGTAAAAGAACTAAAAGCCCCACATCCGCTTTCTTGCATGTTTACATCGTAGCCTTCATTAACCTGCAGCCACACATTTACGTTATCTCCGGGCGCTGCAGTGAATGAATTTGTCTGTGACCAGCCATCAGCACCCTTTACAAACAACTGTGCACCGGCTTCAGTTGAGCCCGAAAAAGTGACACTAATCGTTACCGATTCTGCCGGATCAGCTTTTGCTCTCATTACATCGCCTGAAATCACACTTGTGAAAACAAGCATCATGATCATAAAATATGCTATCCCCCTGATTCCCTTTTTAGATAGCCATTTCATAAATCAAATTCTCCTTCCACTTCATCTATGAATAACGAAATACGCTGATGATAGTATCGATATAATTTTACAAAACAATAAGAATTCATAGGGTATAGTAAAAGTATAGTTTTGAAAATGGGAGCAAAATAATAAGCGGATAAGGAGATCCATGCTCCTTTTCCGCTCAAGATAACGGCAATAATTAAATCATGTTTTATTTTATTTGTTTGAAGTCATACCATGTCTTCTTAAGTTCTGCACGGTTTGAATTCTCGGTTTTCTTTAAGATATTCTTGATATGAAATTTCACGGTATTCTCGGATATAAACAGCGTTCCTGCTATTTCCTGATTTGTACTTCCGTCAAATACACATCTTAGTACATCTTTTTCCCTGTCTGATATGCCGTACTTCATGGCAAAATCATCAAATAGCTCATCGTTGCTCTTTAGAGCTTCTGTATCAGCATTCTCAGCTTGTTTAGGCTTGTCGTATAGTTTTCTTCCCAGTTCGGCGGCAATAAATAGAGTGAATATAAAAAGTATCGCATTAACTATAACAAGAACAACGCTGTTTTTTGCAAGCAGCATTCCCAAACCGGAACCGATCACCTCTCCCAGTCGCCTGAACATCATCCCCAGCCCTGCAAGCCACAGTCCGTATTCTCTTGCTACATCCGCAAAGAGGACCATAAAGAAGATGCTGTAAAAGCCTGTGAAGATATATGTGAGTATCCACAGAGGCATCTTAAGTGATGAGGCGTTTGTAAGTGCCATGCATATGAAAGGATTGATGACTGAACATACGCACAGTGTGAGGCCGGACCGTCTTGAACGCGTGATAATGATCGCTGCAATGATCATTCCCAGCGCAGAAAATGCCCTGGCCAGTTCCAGGCTTATCTCTCCGCCTGATATATCCGCTGCAGGCTGCATATATCCAAGATTCATGGTTATACAGGTGAGCAGGACAAAACCTGCGCATAACAGGCTCTTTTTCTTATCAACGTTTGATATATTTCCAGGTTTAATCTGATCTTTATCGGCTTTTATAAAGATCGTCATCACTATAAGTGCTGCAGCGATCAGAAAATATACTATATACGAAAGATCTCCTGTGTACAGTCTTCCTTCAAGCGGAAGCATGATAAGATATGACAGGATCCCTCCGACAGAACATGCAATACCATAGACTATTCCGTAACTTTCGCAAAAGCTCGTGATTATCGTTATATATCCGCCGATCAGCATTCCGCAGAATACATCCATTCCAAATCCGAGCATCAGCTTTGGAACGGGTACAGGCATCAAGACCGCCGCTGTCATGAAAACAAGTTCTGCTATTATCGCAAAAACAAACGTCCTTATCATCCTGTCAGGATGCTTTCTTAAATAAAGCGCAAAGGCAGCGATCCCTGCAGCCTGACACAGATAATCGACGATATTTGCCGTTATATCTATAAACTGCGGAGAAAAGTGTAAAAGCAGACCGTAGAGCCAGTTGATATATCCCGCGCCGGTCCAGAAAACACTAAGTGCCGCAACAAGGCATACCAGTATGATATTCTTTTTAATTCCGTTCTTCATTTCCATAATGAAATGTTACCACATAGAATCTGTGTCAGTAAATATAAATATCGCGTGTTATTCATCAAAAACCAGGGGTAGCCTTGGGGTAGGTGGCCTATTAAGCCGCAAGTTTGGCTTTACAAGAAAAGATCCCGCATTGCGGGATCTTTCATCGTTTATTATTTGAGGCCTTTAAACTGGTATATCTTGTATTCTTCATCATACTTCATCTTGCAGTCGATGAATGCACCGATCTTTATCCCCTTAGGCTCAAGGTCACAATTATTGACCTTTATAGGGTGATCATAGAAATCCTGTCTCGGCTCATTGTAAAACAGGATATGGACCGTTGATCTTTCTCCAAGGTCATTGATTCTTGCCACATAGCCTTTGGTTTCATACATCTTCTTTCCAAGATCGCTCTTTACATACTCCTGAGCTATAAGCTGCTGCTTTTGCATCTCACTCATATCAGCGAGCATATCCTCAAGTCTGGCTGAATCCTTCCTTGAAGCAAAATACACGATCACGGAAAGAATAACTATCGGCACAAGACCGATAATTATCGTAGTGATATCCATATGCATACTCCTCCTTCATCCTCCTTTATATTATTCCCAATTCCCTACTGCGCAAGCTGACTGAAATACAGATCATGCGCTTTCTGATACTCCGCATTGTATCTCTCATCATCACCCTGATGAAGAGATGATATATATGAATGAGCAAGCTGTGCTCTTTCAGGATGAACACGTACTATCGTAGCAATTCCTACATTTGAGCATGTATCCGAGATACGTCCCGCATTGGTAAGTATCTCCAAAAACATGATGCCGGCCCTTACACTGCACTTGCCTTCCCTTAATCTCTTTAAGTGATTGTCATGAAGCGTATTGGTAAGATCATCCATTACTTCCTCAAGAGGCTCGATGTGACGCGCCGCATCCGTATCTCTCTTTTCAAACGCAAGCTGTGTATAGTCCATAATGGATTTAAGTAAAAGCCTGATAAGTGAGAGTTCCTTTACAGCCATTCCCGAAAGCTCAACATCCTCGTTTTTTAGCTCCTTTGCAGTCTCAGCGATATGTACCGCATAGTCTCCAAGATGCTCGAATTCCGAAACGAGCTTGTGATACTGGGTAAGGATATGTATGAAATGATCCTCTGTGATATGAGGAGACATCTGAACAAGATAGTTATCCACCTTGTCGGTGAGCATATCTATGTTCTCCTCCTCTTCAAGTATCTCGTTAAATACATCCTCATTAAAATCCGTTATAAGATCAAAAGCCCTGTCTATGCTGTTGTATGCACTTGACTGCATGATGTTTAATACATCATAGCAGCTGTTAAGAGCAATGGCAGGCATTGAGAAGAATACCGGGTTAAGAGCAGCGATCTTGTCCTCGTACTTGTTTTTCTGTTCAGGCTCTTCCTTGACCAGTTTAAACGACAGCTTCCTGAATATGCCTACTGCCGGAAGAAGGACTATGGCGCAGGCTAAATTAAATACTGTATTGGTATTTGCTATGCCGCCCGAGCTTAAAGGTCTGGTCCAGAGACTGTCTAAGATCCCCATGTGATGAATGATCGTGACTACTATGATAACGAGTAAACTCTTGCTCAGGTTGTAAAGTATGTTTATGAGTCCTACTCGTTTTGCATCGGGTTTTGCTCCGATCGAGCAGACGATGGCTGTTGTCACGCAGTCACCGAGATATACGCCGACGATAACGATATATATCGTCCTGAAAGGTATATGCCAGGCCATCGAAAATGCCTGCAGGATACCGACTGTGGCAGATGAGCTCTGCAAAATGAAGGCAACACCGGCACCGGCAATGTATCCGATGATCGGATTATCGCCCATGCTCATGAATATCTTTTCTATAAAGCCGCCGTTTGCAAAATCGTTTACAGCGCTTGTCATGTTTAACAGTCCCGAAAAGAGTATTCCGAAACCTACCGCGATACCGCCTATCCTGTCGGATCTGGAGAATTTAAAGAACATGAGAAGAGCAACGCCTATGATGAGTGCTAGCGGTGCTAAAGTTGATGGCTGGAAAAATCTAAGGATTGAGCCCGACTCGGCCTCGACATCCAAAAGTCTTATGATCTGACCCGTTACTGTCGTACCTACATTGGCTCCTATGATTATACCGAGTGACTGGTCAAGCGTTATGATGCCTGCCGCCACAAGACCTGATGTGATAACGATCGTCGCCGTAGATGACTGAATGATTGCAGTGACCGCTATTCCGAGCAAAAAAGCCTTGATATAGCTGTCGGTCACCTTGCTCATGACGACCTTAAGCGTACCTGACGATCCTTCCTTTAAGTTATTGCCCATAAGGCGCATTCCGTAAAGGAACATGGCTAGACCGCCAAGCAGCGATATTACACTAAAAACGTACTGCATAACTACTCCTATAAGTCACAATTCGAAACTGTCCCCTTGGCCCACGGCGATCCTACATCGCATCTTCCGTGGTGATACTGCTCCCTTACAGTACCTTCTTTTTCTTCCTCGGCAAACTTGACGGAAAGTCTCCCCACTCCGTTTTCCATCTTGCCGTCTATCATATTCACTATCTCATCGATCTGTTTTGAATCCATATCATACCTTTTCGTATCTTTTAAAAATCTTGTCGGCGCCGCAGACATGTTTTGTTCCGTCATCATCAACGATAACGTAATCGCCCTCTTCTATGAACGTGCGTCCTCTCTTGTGCGAGATATAGGGGCATACCACGGTCCCGTTGTCTCTCGTTACCTTTATCAGTCTGTCGGTAACGATCCATATCTTTGTTACTACATCCGAAAACGGCTCCCATCCGTCCTCAAGATTGCTGCCAACCTTGTATTCATATACTTCTGCTTCAATCGGGGTTCTCTTGCATCTCATATGTGCACCTCCAATATAAACAAACAATATTCCGAATATCTATTCCTTGATTATATTATAACATATTTATATCAAAATCATCTGAGAATCTCATCGATAGTTGAGACCGTGCTGAATGTTCCCTTGTTGGCTGCTATTATCTCCTTCATCTTCTGAAGTTCAAAGTAGTTTACATAACATATGAGAGTCTTGTTCTCTCCGGCAATGGCACCGTATGAATCCATTATAGTGCAGGTCTTTTTCAGTTCCTTCTTTATCGCCGAAACAAGCGCATCCGGATTCTTTGTTATGATAGTCACCTGCTTTATCGCTTCGAAGTGATCGGTAAAGTGATCTATTATAGTCGTTGCTATGACATATACAAGAAGGCTTAAGAGCGCTGCATTTCTGTTTATCAAAACAAACACCGCCATATAGACGCATGCGTTGAATCCTATCAGGATATATGTCATGGAAAAGTTCTTTCCCGTTATGTCTGTTATCTTTCTTACAACGATGTTGGCAAATATCTCCGATCCGTCGATGCATCCGCCGTGTCTAAGTATCAGCGACAGCCCGGCGCCTAAGACCGCTCCTCCGAATACCACGGCCAGAAAATGCTCGGTATTAAGTTCAAATGGTATCTTTTCAAAGAAATCAAGCCCGACAGTGTATACGAGTGATCCGACAAGAGCCTTTATGCCGAATCTCTTTCCAAGTATGAGTATGCCCGCGATGATAAATGGAAGAAAGACCAGGAATACGCAGGCTGACAGGCTTGCTCCGGTCATCTTGCTGATTATTATCGCAACGCCTGCTGTTCCGTAGTCTATCGCATCATTCGGAAGCAGTATGCATGCAACGGAAAAGCTTGCCATGAGCGCACCGAGAGTGATCATGACAAATGCCAGTATATCCTCAAGCTTTATCTTTTTCAGGTACTTCTTTATCTGTGACATCTTTTTTCTTCTCCAGCGCACTTAGCAGATAGTCTTTATATACAAAGTCGATGATCGCCGCAAAAGGTATGGCAAGAAGGATACCGACAACACCAAACATCTTGCCGCCTACTATTATCGCGATAAGTATCAGAAGTCCGGAAACTCCAAGCGAGTTTCCAAAGAGCTTTGGCTTGATCACATATCCGTCCAGTGTCTGAAGCACCATAGTAAATATGATAAATATCAGTGCATGCAAAGGATTTACCAAAAGCAGTATGAACGCACCGATCAGACCTCCTATGATGGGGCCGAATGTAGGGATCAGATTTGTAACGGCTATCACTACCGATATCATGCCGACATACTGCATTCCCATGACAGACATGAATATCGCATTTATAACGCCTATCAGTATGCCTTCTATAAGGCTGTATACTATGTAGTGCGAGAGTATATCGTCACATCTTACGATGAATGTTCTTATTGCTGTATATCTCTTCTTTGAAAAAACAGCCTTTAAAAATCTTGCGACTCCCTGTCTTACAGATGTCTTTGCCATTAAAAGGTAGATAGAGAGTACAAGTCCGAGCACCCAGTTGACCAGAGTCTTTCCCACATCGGCGCTTGTCTCGACGATGTTATCTATGTTATCGCTTATATATACGACTATGGTCTTCCACATGTTCTCAGATGAGCTCATGAGCTTCTTTACATCGACATACTTTGAAAGCTGCCATCTGTCTATAAGATCCTGGAAGGCTGCAACATATCCGTCAAAGTTTCCCGAAAATGTTTTGATAGAATCCACAAGCTGCGGTATCACGGTCCCCAGCAAGAATGTCAAAAGAAGGATAACTGTAACAAATGCGATCACTGCCGATACCGACCATCTTATGTTTTCCTTCTTTACTTTTTTAAATATCCTTGCTTCAAACCATTTGGCGAGCGGATTTACAAGATAGGCCAGAACACACCCTAAAATAAGAGGTGCAAAGTATCCCAAAATGTGGACTATGACATTCCATACGCTCACGATATTTGTTAACAGCACATATAAAACGACTGCGCTGCAGGCGATAACCATGCCGTTATACCATTTTTTGTTCTTTAGATCTTCAAATTTCATTTCATCCCCCTATTTAAGAACCACATAGTTCTTGTTTCCGTCATCTGTGATTATCTTTACCTGTGACAGACTCTCAATATATTTGGACAGCTTTGAATAGCCCAGTTCCTTGTATTTGAAATTCGGGAAGGCGATATGTATCTCTCTTCCCAGATCTCCAAGATCTGCGCCGTTTTTAGCCTTGTCTATTATGTACTTTTCTATCTTTTCAACAGAATCCTGCTTTTCTTCTGCATGCTTTCTTACTATATATGCGGAAGAGCCTTTTTTCTTTACCTCGAACTTAGTCTCATCCTCGACAAATTTCCTAAAGAGCGTATAGCCGTAGTTTCTTTCGTCAAAATCGGCAAACTCTCTTTGAAGCTGGCTCTTTGTCGATCCGAGGTAGGCTACCTCTCCTCTGCTCTCTGCCTGCTGTACTATGTAGTTTATAGCCATCTTTATATCGCTGAGCGGTGTTACGGCGCTGTCGTTCTTGTCACCTTCATCAAACGCATCCGTATCATCATCCGTTATCTTATCCAGAAACTTGTATTCATTGCAGGCTGATATGAATGTCTTGGAGGCATCGCTCTTTCCCATTCCTATCACTCTCTTGCCGCCTTCTCGCAGTCTGTTGGCAAGACGTGTGAAATCACTGTCGGATGTGACAATGCAGAATCCGTCGACATTGTTCTGATATAAGATATCCATCGCATCTATGACAAGCATTATGTCTGCGGCATTCTTTCCCGTCTTGTAGATCGCCTGGTGTATCGGGACTATCGCATAGTCAAGTCCTCTCTTTGCCCAGTCACTCATCTTCGGATTTGAAAAGTCTCCGTACATCCTCTGAAACGAGATATCTCCGTACTGCTTCAGTTCCTTGAGCACGACATCCAGATATTTTACACTGGTATTTTCCGCGTCTATCAAAAGCGCTATCTTCTCACTCATAACCTTATTTCCTTCTCATTCTTATATGAATGCTCCAACCTTCATTTTATCATAGAAAAGGGTTTTTAAGACAGACAATTTGTGATATTTTTGATTCATAGGAGTTCGCATATATGAAATATGACATGATATGCGTCGGAATGGCGCTCATAGATTCAATAATAAAGGGGTTTGATGCAGATCCCGTATCGGCATCGGGCTTTAGAGCAGGCTCGTGTACATTAAACATCGGAGGAGAAGCAGTTAACGAAGCCATAACGGCTGCCCGTCTTGACATGAAATGCGCTATAATGTGCTCTCTTGCAAATGACCCTGCCGGCAATATGGTAAAGGACTGTCTTGATAAAAACGGCGTCGATACCTCACTGATCCTATACAGACAAGAACCTCCGACTCCTGTTACAACGATGTTTGTTAATGATGACGGGACAAGAAAGTCCGTTACCACGACTGCGCATGCATATAACTTTAATCCTGACAGACATGTGTCAGATCTTACCGATACAAAGGCACTTTTGATGGGTTCTCTGTTTCGCGCTCCCTTTGATGATCCTGATATCATAAATGGTGTAGTAAGAAAAGCTTCAGGGGCCGGTGTCATGATCTTTGCCGATACGAAGCTTCCCAATTTTAGAAAGCTTTCCCTGGATGATATAAAGGATTCTCTTTCATATATAGACTACATCACCCCGAACGAGGATGAAGCAAAATACTTTAGCGGCAGGACTCTGCCTGAAGATATGGCAGATGTATTTTTAAGCTACGGGGTTAGGAATGTGATCATAAAGCTTGGAAGCAGAGGCTGCTATTTCAAGAATGCGGATATGTCATTTCATCTTGATGCTCTTGATATAGATGCGGTCGATGCGACCGGTGCCGGAGATTCGTTTGTTGCAGGTCTTGCATCACAGATAATAAAAGGCCTCGATATAACCGAGGCCATAAGATTTGCAAATGCATGCGGTGCGATATGTACAACGGCTGTAGGTGCCACAACCGCCATAAAAAACTGTGATCAGATAAGAGAATTTCTTAAAAGATAGTTCTCTTCATATTCATTAACAGGTACAGGCTTGCTGTAGTAGTATCCCTGTATCACCTGACAGCCGAGCTGTCTTAGCTTGTCAACCTGACACTTCTTCTCGGCCCCTTCCGCAAGACAGACAAAATCAAGTTCCCTGGCAAGAGCAATGATATGCCTTATAACGACGATATCATGCTCTTTTTCATCGTCGCTTCCTACCTTGTCAACAAAGCTCTTGTCTATCTTAAGCGTATCTATCGGCATCTGTGTCAGCAGTGAAAACGATGAATAGCCTGTTCCGAAATCATCCATGGATATGCCAAATCCCCTGTTTCTCAGATCGTTTAAGGCCTTTATCATCTGCTCGGTATTGTCATAGGAAGCACTTTCGGTAAGCTCAAAATCGATTAGAGAATGATCAACGTTGTATGAATCGACTATACCTGTCAGATGATCGATAAGATTCACATCATACAGCCTGTCACGCGACAGATTTACCGATATCGGATAAAGAGCCTTCCCCTGTTCCTTCCATCTTGCAAAAGCCTCGCATACTTTTCTCAAAACTATATCGTCGATCTTGCTTATAGTTCCGTCCTTTTCAAAGAACGGTATGAATCTTGACGGAGGGAGAAGCTCCTTTTTCTTGTAATTCCATCTGATGAGTGCTTCTGCGCCCTTGATCGTTTCGCTGTTTATATCAAACTTAGGCTGCAGCATTATGATAAACTCGTCATTTTCCACAGCAGTATCAACATATGCCTTTATATAGTTGCTCCACATGATATCATCATGCATTTTATCGGTATACATGATTATATCCGTCTCGGGATAATCGTTTCCCAGTGCCTGTGCGAGCTTTCCGGCATCGGCTACTCTGTTTCCAAGTAACATTGCTCTTTGCATCGGTACCACGCCGCATCTGTAATAGATCCTGTAGTTTGGATCTTCCTTAAGATGCGAGAGGCTCTCAAAAAAGTCGGCAAGCCTCTGTCTTGTTTCTTCCTTTGGCATGTCCTTTATCATCATCGCAAAGTTATCGTTGTGACATCTTGCGGAAGCATAAACAAAATCCGCCTCATTCATCGCTCTTACAACATTTGAAAGGACATTGTTTGCCGCGATGTGACCGTATACTTCGTTGATGACTCTGAATGCCTTGATATCAAAATGCACGAATGCATAATCTCTTATCCCGTCATCTGCAGGCATCTCAAGGAAAGGCTCCAGATGATACCAGCTGTAATGATCCGTGATCGGATCAAAGAAAGCCATCCTGAACAGCTGCTCTTTATCAAGGTAATCTATCTCATCAAACATGACATGCTTTGCCCTGTCCTGGGCAAGCTCGCATTCATACAGTATCCTTATCTTCTTTCCGTCAGAAAATATCCCTATAACATCGGGCATACTCTTGATCTTGAGCTTGCTGAATACTCTGTCGGCATCATCAGCCTTTGATATCTCTGTGATCATATCCCTTATCAGATCGATATCAGGCTTGATATCGCTGTCAAACTCGATGGAATAAAAATAGTTCTCATCAATGACAAGTGATTGAAGATCGCCCGGATAATCTATCCTGTCATCATCTGCTCTGTACTCTATGCCTATGACAGGCTCATCAAGTGATGATATATAGAATACTCCCGGATAGTCATATGTTCCGAAGGCATTGGTATATCTGTCGATCTCATTGCGTACGATGCCCCTGTAAAACGCTTCGATATCACTCTTTGAAGCCTTTATGTAATACAGTATTCTTTTGGGTTTGTATAACTGATTGAGTTTGTTTACATCCATTTTTTTACACTTCCGTCAACAATTAATTATATCACATCGCACTCATTTCCTAAACTCAGTAAAATAATATCTCAGTCTTCTCTGAGAACAAGCCTTGAAGTCATGATATTTCCATCTTCGGTCGAGATGATAAGATATGCGTTATCCATGTACTGAGCTATCTGTTTGTTAAACTCATCCACTTCTTCTTTGCCTTCCCCGCTTATCTGTACATATATGACCTCATTGCCTCTTTTGTCTATCGAAAACACCTTCAGGGAGTAGTCATACAGACCCTGACGATCTTTAGGAGGATGATACTCCATCAGATACACCGATCCGTCGAGTTCCGTGACATAATAGGATTTTTCTCCCATGCTCACAAGTCCCAGGCTCATATCCTGCCACAGTATCGCTTCTCCGTCGCTTTCTGAAACGTTCATGTTTATCGGCAGCTGATGATCTTTAAGGGTTTGCGAATAGTCGGCTGTTATTATCTCGTTATCACCGTCTTTATCAAGGTCGCATTCACAGGTTACTTTGTTTTCATATTCGGTCAGTACAAAAGCGCCGTCATTTGCTGCTGTCTCGGATATGACTTTATCATCGCTTGCAGCAAAACCTGCCAAAGAACATCCCGAAAAAAGAAGTAAGCATACACTTAAAGCACAGACTGTGACATTTTTCTTCATCTTTATTCTCTACCCCCAAAACAGTTTATCATTGAATCCTTTTATCAACATATTCCTCTGAAAGCCACCTGGGGATATATGCTTCAATCAGTATGCCTTCTTCGAGATATTCTTCAGAAACGATCTGACCGATCCTTCTTATCTTGGCCGCAAGCGCACTTTCAGAATATGGTATGAGCAGTTTGACAAGCTTTTGCATATCCTTGAGAGTATCACAGATGCCTTTGATCAGACTTTCTATTCCCTCACCGCTTTTTGCACTGATCCTTACTGTCCTTGATGCCGACAGATCCCTTAGTATAACATCCTCATTGACTTCATCCATCTTGTTGAATACTGCTATCACAGGTTTTTGTTGGATCTTCAATCCTGCGAGCGTATCATAGACTACCTTGTTATGCATCTCCCACTGCGGATCTGATGCATCAATAACATGAAGGATAATGTCAGCATACTGTGCTTCCTCAAGAGTACTGTGAAATGCTTCTATAAGCTGATGAGGAAGCTTATGTATGAATCCTACAGTATCTGTAAGCAGAACCTGCATGCCATCTGAAAGAGCCAGTGATCTTGTCGTAGGATCGAGCGTAGCAAAAAGCTTATCCTCCGAAAGGACATTTGATCCGGTAAGAGCATTTAAAAGCGTGGACTTGCCCGCATTTGTATAACCGACAAGGGCTATGACGGGTATCTGTTCCTGTTTTCTCTTTTTGCGATTTGTCTCCCTGACAGATTCCATATCTTTTATCTGCCTTGAGAGCTGTCCCATCCTGTTTCTTACGGCTCGTCTGTCAGTCTCGAGCTTTGTTTCACCCGGGCCTCTCGTACCGATACCTCCGCCCTGTCTTGAAAGAGCCGTTCCCATTCCCGACAGATGTGAAGCACGATATTTTAACTGTGCCATCTCAACCTGTATCTTGCCTTCTTTTGTCTTTGCATGCGCAGCGAATATATCAAGTATGACGACAGTACGATCGATCACTTTGACTCCCAGTTCATCCGTAAGGGTATGCATCTGAACAGGAGAAAGCTCATCATCACAGACCACGGCATCTGCTTCACGTATGTATATTTCCTGCTTCAGTTCCTCGACCTTGCCGCTTCCAAGGTATGATCTGGCATCAGGGTGTTCCAGTCTCTGCGTAAGCCGTCCGCATTCCATTCCGCCTGCCGTTTTAAGAAGCAGAGCCAGTTCATCTAAACTTGAATTGACCAGAGCCTCATCCGATGTGATCACTCCGATCAGAATATATCTTTCTTCTCTTTCCATATATTGATTGTAACATAGGAAAAACGCCTGATAAATGCACTTTTTTAAGCTTAATTATTTTTTCCAGAAAACGCTTGACATATCATAGTTCATCGTGTAATATACATTATGTTGCTGACGCAACAACATAAAATGCGCGAGTGGCTCAGTTGGTGGAGCGCGACCTTGCCAAGGTCGAGGCCGCGGGTTCGAGTCCCGTCTCGCGCTCTTACTTTTTTAGGGATCTGATTTGTGTCAGGTCCCTATTTTACTGCATTTCTAGCACATTTTGTTCTTAGGATCCTGACCTAAAATCTTGGTTACCTTTGGTTACCTTTCTCAAATAACCACATTTTTGAATTATAGGAAAGGAAAGCGTATATGA
>CADAPR010000034.1 GCA_902789785.1 uncultured Lachnospiraceae bacterium | reverse complement strand
AGCAGCGCTACTAGGATTCGAACCTAGAAAATGACGGAGTCAGAGTCCGTTGCCTTACCATTTGGCGATAGCGCTATATATGTGCTGACTTTCCGTCAGCACATGTTATATTACAATATTTTCTTTAATAATGCAATACTTTTTTCAATGTTTTGACATTATATCCGACAGAAGATAAACAAACGGAGAATTCCAGTAGATAGTTATCTCATTCGTTGAATAGCTCTGAGCATTATCTGCATAGCATTTTGCCGGAGGCGTACCTGCCATTACAGACTTGATGAAGGAATCTTCCATGTTTCCGTCCGGTCCGCCGATAACCATTCCGCTCATAGGTTTGCCTGTCGCTATAGACGGTCTGTGGTGAGGATTCTGCGCACTCAGTGAACCGTATCCGGTTAAGAAGCAGTATCCTGTAGCATTCTGTCCGAGAATATATGAAAGCTGGTCATATACAGCCTGTTCATATTCTTTCTTCAGATCATCGCTTGCGTATTTTGCTGCGATCAACATCTGTCTTGCATAGCCGCAGACACTCAAGTTTGAACCCCAGCAGTAGTTGCTTCCAAGATCTGACATATATCCGTCAGTTTTGCTGTTGTTTAAGTATTCCTTGGCATTTACTTCTATCTCAGTCTTTATCTTTTCAACAAGGGCCGCATTCTGCTTTTCGGGATCCATGGTAAGATATGCGATATTTCCGTAGCTGCCCATGCTGTCCCATCCGAAACCGTGAAGAACATACATATCCAAGAGATCTTCAGCATACTTTATATATGCTTCGTCTCCTGTAACCTTATACAGTTCCACAGAAGCCCAGTACATCTCATCCTTGAACTGACCGTCAGGATATTCACCTGTTGAGATCTCTTCAGGATTCTTGAAGCTTACCGCGCTCTTATGATCCTCTAAATATGCATAAGCCTTCTTTGCGGCTGCAAGGGCTGTTTTTGCAAACGCAGGATCTATATCAGCATATACAGAAGAAGCCTTGGCCATAACTGCTGCAAAATCGCCGGTTGCCGTATTGGAGATCGGACATACGACCAGTTCCTCTGTTTCTTCCTGAGGCATAACAAATCCAGGGAATTCTCTGCATGTCACCTTATGATATACACCGCCTGTTGAAGGATCCTGCATCTTTAGCATCCATTTAAGCTCGTAGGCTGCCTCGTCCAAAATATCCGGAATGCCGTTTCCGCTCTCGGGTATTCCAAGGTCATCAGCCTCCCATAACTCAGGATAATCCTCATATGCAAGCAAAAGATCGGCAACTGTTGTCGCTCCTGCCACCACATATCTTCCGTAGTCGCCTGCATCATGCCAGCCTCCTGATACGTCAATATACGAATTGGTGCCATAGATAAGCGCCTTTGAATCATGACAAACGGGATGAGCAAATTCACCGGCTATATCAGCACTAACTTCTGTTCCGCATCTTTGCTTATACAGCATAAGGAAACTGTCCTTAAGAAGTTCATCGTATACATCATCACCTATAGTAAACGGATATGATTCATCACCGTTTGAAACAGATACGACATATTTACCGGGAGTCTTAAAATCGCTGAAATCAGCCTGGTATACTTTTTCGTCTGCATACTGTGCATCTACAGGTCCGTTAAGCTTTCCGGAATACACTTCCTTGCCAGACTCATCCTTAACAGTAAATGTCTGATCAATACCTTCGCTTCTGATAACGGCAGTCTTTCTGTCCGATGTCCTGAAGCCTACCTGATTCAGATTCACGTTCTTGCTCAGATCCACCTGCTCGGATTTGATCACATTTGTATCATCAGTCAGTACGACAGAAACATTGTCAAGTGTGATCACATGAGGCTCCAGTGCGGAACCGTCTGCAGGGGAACCCATATTAAAGCACATTCTAGGTGCTACATCTGTCTGTTCTTCCATAGTGAACTCCCATGAATAATGCTGCATTCCGGGCTTAATGGTTATATACTCTCCAAAATACGCGTGATAATCTCCGCCGTTTACCTGAAGACGTACTTCTATCTCTCTTTCAAGAGTAGTATCCAGGTCAAAAGAGAATTCGTATACACCGCCCTCATCTAACTTAAAGCCGTCATAGTATATCTGAACACCGTAATCTGTCGAACCGGTCTTTTGGATACTGATGTTACCCTGTTCGTTATCGGCTGTAAAATCACATATTCCACCGTGATTAAGATAGGTATTCCAGTTTTCTAAGCCGTCATGGAAATCACCGTTGGCTATCATATTGACACCCAGTCCTTCCGGCGGCTTTTCAACTTCAGGCTCTTCTTCAACGACTTCTGTATCCTGTGCTTGAGGTGTAACAGTCATTTCTGTAACTGTCGGCTCTACCTGTTCTACAGGTTCTGTCTCAGGTGACTTATTTGTACATCCCGAAAGCAAAAGAGCGATCGAAAGCACAGAAGCTATCAGTTTAGTTACATGTTTTTTTCGCATTTATCTCCTCCTTAAAAAACCCCTGTATGATCAGACTTCAAAAAGAAGATCAGCATATGTCGGGAAAGGCCAGTAGTCTTTATCCACTATACGTTCGAGCTCGTCGGCACTGTGACGCAGCTTATCCATAGCCGGTACAACTTTTTCACGATAATAGAAGGCCTGTTCCTTGCCTCGTTCCATAGCCGAACCTATCTTTTCGATAGTAGACAGTTCAACACGCTCCTGCTGCATAGATGTAAGAAGACCTCCGACTCGCTTTAAAAGATCGGAAGCAACCGTTGCATCTCCTCCCGCAGTCTTTGTGGCATTGACTGTCTCTGCAAGCATTCCTGTGTATTCGATGACCGAAGGAACCAGCTGCTTGTTTGCTATGTCTACCATTGTAAGTGCTTCGATGTTTATTGTCTTTGCATACTGTTCATAAAGGATCTCGGCACGTGATTCAAGCTCCGCTTTTGTAAAGATGCCAAACTTCTCAAAAAGCCTGATCGATTTCTCTGTGGTAAGAGCGCTGACCGATTCAACCATTGAAGGAATGTTTGGAAGACCTCTTCTTTTAGCCTCTTCTATCCATTCTTTAGAATAACCGTCACCGTTGAATATGATCCTCTGATGCTTCGTAAGATATTCTTTTATAAGATCGTGTACAGCAGAGTCAAAATCCTGAGCTGCTTCAAGCCTGTCTGCCGCTTCGCAGAAACTCTCTGCTACGATGGAATTCAAGATTATATTAGGGCTGCCTATTGAATCGGAACTTCCGACCATACGGAATTCAAACTTGTTTCCGGTAAATGCAAAAGGCGATGTCCTGTTTCTGTCTGTCGCATCTATCTCGAAGTCGGGAAGTGTTGATACACCTGTCTGAAGAGTACCGCCCTCCTTGAGTTTTGATGCCTGACCTGTTTCAACTAACTGTTTTACTACATCCTCAAGCTGTTCGCCCAGAAATACTGATATGATAGCCGGAGGAGCTTCCATTCCTCCGAGTCTGTGATCGTTTCCGACATTTGCCGCACTCTGTCTTAAAAGATCCGCATGTGTATCAACAGCCTTGAGTATGCAGGCAAGTACAAGTAAAAACTGTATATTTTCATTCGGGCTGATACCCGGCTCTAAAAGGTTTAATCCATTATCTGTAACGATAGACCAGTTATTGTGCTTACCTGAACCGTTAACACCTTCAAAGGGCTTTTCATGCAAAAGACATCTTAATCCGTGATGACCCGCAACACGCTTAAGGGTCTCCATTACTATCTGGTTATGGTCTACGGCTACATTAGCCGATTCATAGATCGGTGCAAGCTCATGCTGAGCAGGTGCTACCTCGTTATGCTGTGTCTTGGAGGTTATGCCCATCTTCCAAAGCTCAATATTTACATCATGCATGAACGCTCCGACACGTTCTCTGATAACACCAAAGTAATGGTCATCCATCTCCTGACCTTTGGGAGCCGGAGAACCGAAAAGCGTTCTTCCTGTAAATATCAGATCTTCCCTTTGCAGAGCCTTTGCCTGATCCACAAGGAAATATTCCTGCTCGGCACCAACACTGGCTGTTACCTTTGTAGCCTGTGTATTTCCGAAAAGTCTTACTATTCTTAAAGCCTGTTTGTTTAATGCCTCCATAGAACGAAGAAGAGGCGTCTTCTTATCAAGCGATTCTCCTGTATATGAACAGAATGCCGTAGGTATGCAAAGTGTGGAGCCTACCGCCTGCTCCTTTAAAAATGCCGGACTCGTGATATCCCAGGCTGTATATCCTCTTGCTTCAAATGTGGCTCTGAGTCCTCCCGAAGGGAATGATGAAGCATCAGGCTCGCCCTTTATGAGCTCCTTTCCGGAAAACTCCATTATCATCTTGCCGTCATCATCAGGATGTGTGATGAATGAATCATGCTTCTCTGCTGTTATACCAGTTAGAGGCTGGAACCAGTGCGTATAGTGCGTAGCTCCTTTCTCAACAGCCCAGTCTTTCATGGCTCTTGCCACGATGTCGGCTGTGGCTTTTGACAGCTCACCGCCGTTTTCCATTACATCTTCAACCTCAGCAAATACCTCTTTGGGCAGTCTTTCCCTCATAGTCCCCTTGGTGAAGACGTTGGATGCGAAAATCTCTTCTACATTCATAATGTGCTCCTCAATATATCGTAAACCTCAGGTGTAACACTTAGCTTAAGATGGATCTCCTGACCCGGATGAGGACAGTTTTCCACTGTCTCGCCATTTCCGTTATACATTTCTTCCACCTTTACCGCGATATTATCACCGTTTGGTTTCATTATCTCAATGGTATCACCCACGCAGAACTTGTTTTTCTGTTCTATGACAGCATTTCCGTTTTCATCGATATCAGAAACCGTTCCGTAATACACAGAATCACTCATATATGTATTGGTATCATATATCTGAGTTTCCTCATTCGGCTTTCCAAAATAGAATCCCGTTGTAAACTGCCTGTAAGTGCACTTGCTTATCTCCTGCCTGTACCAGTCCATATTGGCACGATATATATCTTCGCCCTTTTTATAATCATCAAGAGCCTTTCTGTAGGTTCTTGCGACTGTCGCTACATACAGTGCAGTCTTCATCCTTCCTTCGATCTTTAGAGAATCTATCCCTGCATCGATCAGTTCGGGGATATACTCGATCATGCACAGATCCTTGGAATTGAAGATAAATGTGCCTCTCTCATTTTCATATACAGGGAAATACTCGCCGGGACGAGATTCCTCGACAACGGCATATTTCCATCTGCACGGATGAGTACATGCACCCTGATTGGCATCTCTTCCGGTAAAGTAATTGCTTAAAAGGCAGCGTCCGGAATAAGATATGCACATAGCGCCGTGGATGAAGCTTTCAATCTCCATATCATCCGGAATGTGTTCCCTGATCTCCTTTAATTCCTTTAACGAGAGTTCCCTTGCACTGACTACACGCTTTGCTCCCTGCTTGTACCAGAAATCATATGTAAGATAATTTGTATTATTGGCCTGTGTGGAAATATGGATATCTATATTGGGACATTCCTTTTTTGCAAGCGAAAACATCCCGGGGTCCGAGATTATAAGTGCATCGGGACCTATGTCCTTTAACTCGCAAAAATACTTCTGAGCTCCTTCAAGGTCATAGTTATGCGCCAGTATATTGGCAGTCACATAGACCTTTACGCCTCTTTCATGAGCAAATTCAATGCCCTTTTTCATATCTTCCAGGCTGAAGTTCTTTGCCTTTGCTCTGAGTCCGAAAGCCTCTCCGCCGATATAGACTGCATCGGCGCCGTATATAACTGCTGTCTTCAGTACCTCAAGACTGCTTGCAGGTACAAGTAATTCCGTATTTCTCATATATTTCCTTACACATTCTTGACGCTGACAGTGATTCCGTCTCCTACAGGAAGTATTGCCGTTGTCAGCACATCATTGTGTTTAAGCTCATAGAGATACTCCCGCATTCTGTTGTGGATCGTGCGGTTTCTTCTTACTATCGCATATTTGGATTCTATTATATCTCCGTCCTGCAGTACATTATCAGAAATAAGTGTGCCCCCGCTCTTTAAGAGTCTGATAAGATCCGGCAGATAGTTTATGTACTGACCCTTAGCAGCATCCATGAATATAAGATCATATTCGTCATTTAGCGTGGGCAGTATCTTTAGAGCATCTCCTTCTAAAAGAGTGATCGCATCTTTTTTGTTATTATCCTCAAAGTTCTTTAATGCTATGGGGATCCTGGGCTCATAGTTTTCTATGGTGGTTATGTGACAATCCTTTGGCGCATATTCACTCATAAGGAGTGCCGAAAAACCTATGGCCGTACCAACTTCCAGTATCTTTTTAGGACGCAGGCTTTTTATCACATATCTAAGATATGCCTGCATATCTTTTCGTATGATCGGAACAAATGTCTCTATCGCATATTTTTCTATCTCATCAAGATAGGGAGGATTCCCCGGATCGAGTGAATTGATAAATGATACAGTTCTCTCATCTACCATTATTCTTCTCCTTCACCCTCTAAATCTGCATCCTCTAACCCTTCTTCAGGGATATATTCTTCTACAGGTTCGTCGCCTTCAGTATCAAAAGGAAGTTTCTCCTCATCGGCATTGTAGAGAAGCTCTTCTTCCGTCTCAGGCTTCTTTTCGGCTCCAGCCATGACATCTATCATCTCATCCGCAGTCATTGTAGTACTGAGCTGATACTTTCCCGGCTGTATCTTTCCGTGATTTGCACTTACAAGCTCCTGGATGAGAAAAAGATTCGCATCACGGATCAGTCCCTTGCTCTCGAGCATTTTTCCGATCTCTCTGGTCGAGATATCCTCGCCGATGGAAACATCTATACTCGTTCCGTCACCTGTAACGGTAACCGGCGGTTCGGTAAACACCCTGTAGCCGTAGTTGTATGCCATAAGCGCGTATTTTCTCACGAACATGACTACAAGCATGGCAAGAACTATCTTGACTGCCGTGGAAAACACGGAACCTATAATCTCCTTAACATTGTCACTCATTTCTAAACCTCTTGAATTATCGGTATGATCATCGGGCGTCTCTTGGTCTTCTTCCATACATAGTCACTTAGTGATTCCTTTATCGAAGACTTGATCTTGCCCCAGTCGGTAATGCCTCTGCTTAAAAGATCCTCAACAACTTCATGCATAAGCTCTGTTGCTTCCGTAATGAGTTCCTCGGATTCTCTCACATAGACAAATCCCCTCGATACTATATCGGGACCTGCCATAAGCTCTCCGGTTGCCTGATCAAGCGCAAGAACAACAGTCATCATACCTTCTTCCGAAAGCTGCTGCCTGTCTCTAAGTACTATATTTCCAACGTCTCCGACGCCTATTCCGTCAACGAATATCGCACCTGTCGGTACCTTTCCGGTAACCTTTGCTTCATGCTCATCAAGTTCGAGTATATCTCCCGATGAGAGTATGAACACCTTGTCCTTTTCCATTCCAAGATCCATGGCAAGCTTTGCCTGAGCCTTTAGATGCTTAAACTCGCCGTGAACGGGGATCGCATATTTGGGTCTTACCAGAGAATATATGAGCTTGATCTCTTCCTGGCATGCATGTCCTGATACATGTGCATCCTGGAATATAACATCAGCTCCCTTCATGGCAAGCTCGTTTATAACCCTGGTAACAGCCTTCTCATTTCCCGGAATGGGGTTTGATGAAAAGATTATTGTATCTCTTGGACCGATCGATATCATCCTGTGGATATCGGCCGCCATCCTGCTTAAAGCAGCCATGCTCTCTCCCTGAGAACCCGTTGTTATTATACAGGTCTTCTCCTCGGGATAATTCTTCATCTGCTCGATAGGTATGAGAGTGTTCGGAGGTATGTTTACATATCCGAGCGCCTGTGCGGTCTCAATGATATTGACCATGCTGCGCCCTTCCAAAACAACCTTTCTCTCAAACCTGTATGCGGAATTTATGATCTGCTGCACCCTGTCAACATTTGATGCAAATGTAGCTATTATTATCCTGTTGCTTCGATGCTCAGAGAATATCGTATCAAATATCTTTCCGAGCGTTCTCTCAGAGGGAGTAAATCCGGGACGTTCCGCATTTGTGCTGTCGCATAAAAGCGCGAGCACTCCTTTATGTCCGATCTCGGCAAACCTCTGAAGATCTATCGCATCACCGAATACCGGTGTGTAATCAACTTTAAAATCACCTGTATGGACTACGATCCCGGCAGGCGAATATATGGCAAGCGCAGCGGCATCGACTATGCTGTGATTGGTCCTTATGAACTCGACTCTAAGCTGACCGAGATTGATGCTCTGACCGAACTTGACTATCTTTCTTTTTATCTGGTTTTTAAGGTCATGCTCCTCAAGCTTGTGATCGATGAGCCCCATTGTCAGCTTGGTAGCATATAAAGGAATGTTTATCTCCTTTAATATATACGGCAGAGCACCTATATGATCCTCATGTCCGTGTGTTATGACAAAGCCCTTGACCTTGTCTATATTGTTCTTAAGATATGTAACATCCGGTATTACCAGGTCTATACCCAGCATATCATCCGAAGGGAAACTCAAGCCGCAGTCAACTATGACTATCGTATCCTCATATTCGAAAGCGGTAATGTTCATCCCTATCTGTTCGAGTCCGCCCAGAGGAATGATCTTAAGCTTACCGGATGATGGTTTTTCTTTCTTCAAATCCTTTCTCTCCTATTATTCTTCAGAAACGAACTTAACGTCATCCAAAAGATCCTCAAAGACCCCTGCTACTGCCTTAAGTTCCGTATCATCATCGACTATCGCATAGACACTGTCCTTATCCTCGTCCTTTGACATATCCTTTAAGATGAGCGCCTCGCCGTCGCCTTCTTCAAAATCCGTTACCAGTATATAATTTGTGCCGTTTATCCTTGTCTGTTCCAAAACATAGAATTCAACAGGCTCGTCCCCGTCGGGACAGAATACTATCTTTTCAAGTTTCATTTATTTTCCTCTTTTTTGCTTTCAGCCAAATGATCCAGATATTCCTGCAGGATGAACACCGCAGCTATCTGATCCACATATTTTTTCCTGTTCTCTCTTCTGACACCCGATTCAATGAGCGCTTCATCCGCAGCTACCGTTGTGAGTCTCTCATCCCACAGTATTACTTCAAGACCCGTTCTTCTTTCCAGCTTTTCCCTAAACTCCTCGCTGAATCTGGCCCTGTCGCCGATAGTATCGTTCATGTTTTTGGGATAGCCTAAAACGATCCTTTCGACACCGTTTTGTACAATGAGCTGTTCTATGCGCGCAAGAGTCTGACGAAGCTTGTTCTCTTCTTTTCTGGTTATAGTCTCAACCGGCTGAGCCGTAATGAGCAGAGGGTCGCTTATCGCCACCCCTACAGTCTTTGAGCCCAGATCAAGTCCCATTATCTTCATTTTTGCTCTATTCCCAGCCGTGCTTCTTGATATACTCTGTAAGGAGTTCCTCAACAAGCTCGTCACGCTCAACCTTCTGTATCATGCTTCTAGCATTGTTGTGGCTGGTGATATAAGTAGGATCTCCCGACATGATGTATCCGACTATCTGGTTTACCGGGTCATATCCCTTCTCCTGCATAGCCTCGAATACCATCTCAAGGATGATCTTTACGCTTGTTTCCTTTTCTACATCAACTTTGAAAAACTGTGTGTTGCCTATCTCTCCCATAGTCTTTCTCCTTAATTAGCCGTATTGAAAGTAAATTATGCCACCTTTTATGGTAACATTTTTTATATCATCTTTTCAATAACATAATGTCATTTTGCAAAAATCCCGTAACAGTCCCCTCAATGATAAGGTTCTTTTCGTAAGCACCCTCAACTGCCATCATGATATAATTTTTGGTATGACCCAGAGTGTATGTCCTGTTATCGATCTTTGTCTGTTCCTCAGTCAGTATCTCTTCCTTTTTCCCCACGACGGCACTCATAAATCTTTTCATATGTAGCTTATTTATCTTTTCAAGGTCATCGCTTCTTTGAGCCTTGACCTTCTCTGTAAGCTGACCGGGCATTGTATCGGCTAGGGTTCCATGCCTTCTTGAATACTTGAAAATATGAGTCTCGTAGAAATCTATGCTTTCTACAAAACTTATGGTCTTTTGAAACTCCTCTTCTGTCTCACCGGGAAATCCTACGATGATATCCGTTGTGATGGCAGGATGTTCATAATATTCTCTAATGAGCTTTACGCCTGCAGCATACTCATTTGCAGTATATCTCCTGTTCATTCGCTTAAGCGTCTCGTCGCATCCGCTCTGCAAAGACAAATGAAAGTGCGGACATACCTTATCTATTGCAGATATGCTCTCAAGAAACTGTCTTGTTATTACCCTTGGTTCAAGAGAACCCAGTCTTATCCTCTTGATCCCATCTAAATCTGATACCTTTTTAATGACATCTATCAGATCAAAGTTAGTATAATCCTCGTTTGCCACCAGGTTGTACGAGGTTCTTTTATCATGCAGATCAAGCCCGTAAGAGCTTAAGTGGATGCCGGTAAGCACTATTTCTTTATATCCGGCATCGGCCAGTCTTTTTATCTCATCAACAACATCCCTTTGATCTCTTGATCTTATCCTTCCTCTGGCAAAGGGGATTATGCAGAATGTACAGAACTGGTCGCACCCGTCCTGTATCTTTATATCGACCCTGGTCCTCTCTGATGAGCCATCTATGCTGTAATCCTCATATTTTATGGGAGAAGAGATATCATCAACAACAGCCTTCTTTTCATGTGATTTTTCATATTCATTTATTATATCTATGAGCTTTTCCTTGTGATTATTGCCTATGACCAGATCGACTGCTTCATCTGAAAGAGCTCCCTTAGTATCTGTCTGGGCATAGCAGCCGACAGCTACTACTATTGCCTCGGGATTGGTTTTCTTTGCTTTATGCAGCATCTGGCGGCTTTTTCTGTCAGCGATATTTGTCACGCTGCAGGTATTTATCACATATACGTCTGCTTTTTGTGTAAATTCAACAATTTCCCAGCCTGCTTTTCGTGCATTTTGCTGCATCATTTCTATTTCGTACGTATTCACTTTACATCCAAGATTGTGGAATGCTACAGTTTTCATGTTTTTTACCGGTTTTTTCGTTAATCTTTATGTCTTGACTTTTCACTGCCCCGCCTTTAAGATTGTAGTCGTAAGGTACACAGGATTTATAAATAAGGAGGAGAACAATATGAAGACAGTTCAGATTTCATTAAACTCAATCGATAAAGTAAAGTCATTCGTAAATGATATTACAAAGTTCGATTATGATTTTGATCTTGTATCAGGCAGATACGTAATCGATGCAAAGTCTATCATGGGTATCTTCAGTTTAGACCTTTCTAAGCCGATCGATCTTAACATCCATGCTGAAGACAACGTTGATGCTGTACTTGATGTACTCAAGCCTTACATGATCTAATCAATCAGCAAAAGGCCAAGTTTACTTGGTCATTTAAAAAAGATTTTAACGCAAGACTCAGGTCTTGCGTTTTTTGTTTTAATTCTTTACTATGATGGTTTCCTTTGTATCAAGTGCAGTCTTTACAAGAGCGTCTATCACATCATCAAGATTATGCTCATGTCTTTTGATTATGCTCAGATTCGGCTTTGTTACCGGATGCTTTGCGACAAATATCGTACAGCAGTCCTCAAAAGGAAGTATCGATGTCTCGTAAGTGCCGATCTTTTCGGATATATCTATTATCTCCTGCTTGTCCATTCCTATGCATGGACGGTATACGGGCATCGTGCATACTTCGTTTGTGCATGCAAGAGAATGCATCGTCTGGCTTGCTACCTGTCCGATCGATTCACCGGTAATGAGACCGAGGCATTCGGTCTCTTCAGCTATTGTCTGAGCTATCCTCATCATGTATCTGCGCATGATGATAGTCAGTTCGTCATGAGGACATTTCTCATAGATCGCAAGCTGTATATCGGTAAAGTTTATCACATGAAGATATATCGGACCGCTGTATCTTGCCACCTGCTTTGCAAGATCTATGACCTTCTGTTTTGCCCTGTCAGATGTATACGGGGGAGCATGGAAATAGACCGCATCTATCTTTACTCCTCTCTTGCTGATCATATATCCCGCAACGGGCGAATCTATTCCTCCCGAAAGCAAGAGCATTGCCTTTCCGTTCGTACCTACAGGCATTCCTCCCGGACCGGGGATTATCTGAGAATATATATATACCTTTTCTCTTATCTCAACATACAGACAGATATCCGGATCATGAACATCGACCTTAAGCTCGGGAAATGCATTTAAGAGCACTTCTCCTATATCTGCATTAAGCTGCATTGAGTTTTTGGGATATGACTTTCTTGATCTTCTCGCAAATACCTTGAATGTTTTGTTCTTGTCGGGATATTCCTTATCAAAGTAATCGATCACGGTTTTGCATATCACATCAAAGTCATTGTCCTCAAGCTGGATCATCGGGCATATGCCGGATATTCCAAAAACCGTTTTGAGATTCTCGACAGTCTCGTCATAATCAAAATCCGTGAGGGCATCCACATATATCCTGCCCTCTGCTTTTCTTACTTCAAATTCTCCCTCGCATCTTTTGCAGGCATATTTGATCTGCTGCACCAGAGCATTCTCAAACAGATATCTGTTCTTTCCCTTTATACCTATTTCAGCATATTTAATAAGAAATGATGAATACATTGCTTCTCCTTATCAATGTCTTGTAAATCTTCGTAGCATCGGAACAATACCCTTTATAGCTTCCAGAGCATACTCTATCTGATCCATGTTATTATCACCGCACAGTGAAAATCTGACAGTTGATTCCAAAAATCTGTTTTCAACTCCTATTGCCTTTAGTGTTTCGGATATGGCAGGCTTGTTGGATGCACATGCGCTTCCGGCAGATATGTAGATATCCTTGTCTTCGAGTGCATGAAGCAGTACTTCGCTGCGTACCCCTCCAACGGATGCGCTTACAATATGCGGAGCGCTGCCCATACCTGTTAGACCGTTTATCTTTATGTCCTCTATCTCCAAAAGTCCCTTGATAAGCCTTTCCTTCATGGCATACATGTTCGCTCTGTCGTTTTCAAGTCTTTCATATATGAGTTCAGAGGCTCTGGCCAGTCCGATGATCCCCGGAACATTCTCGGTCCCTGAGCGAAGATTCTTCTGCTGTCC
>CADAPR010000033.1 GCA_902789785.1 uncultured Lachnospiraceae bacterium | reverse complement strand
ATTATAGGAGGAGCCAAAGATGGCAAAGAAAGTAGAAGGTTATATCAAATTACAGATTCCTGCCGGCAAAGCTACACCCGCACCGCCGGTTGGTCCTGCTCTCGGTCAGCATGGTGTTAACATTGTTGATTTCACGAAGCAGTTCAATGCAGTAACAGCAGACAAGGGTGACGTTATCATCCCTGTTGTTATCACAGTTTACTCAGACAGAAGTTTTAGTTTCGTAACTAAGACTCCCCCTGCAGCAGTTCTTCTTAAGAAGGCATGCAATATCAAGTCTGGTTCAGGTGTTCCGAACAAGACAAAGGTAGCTACTATCTCAAAGGACAAGCTCAGAGAGATAGCAGAGACAAAGATGCCCGATCTTAACGCTGCATCAATCGAAGCAGCTATGAGCATGATCGCAGGCACAGCACGCAGCATGGGTATCAAAGTAGAAGAATAATACTGATTTAGGAGGTAGCTTATTATGAAACACGGAAAGAAATATAGCGACGCTGCTAAATTAGTAGATCGCGCAAGTTTATATGAAGCAAACGAAGCTATAGGTCTTGTTAAGAAGACAGCAACAGCTAAGTTTGATGAGACAGTTGAAGCTCATATCCGTACAGGATGTGACGGACGTCACGCAGACCAGCAGGTTCGTGGTGCCGTTGTACTTCCCAACGGAACAGGTAAGACTGTAAGAGTTCTGGTTTTTGCAAAAGGTGAAAAGCTCAACGAGGCAGAAGCAGCCGGAGCTGATTTTGTTGGAGGCGACGAGCTCATTCCCAGGATCCAGAACGACGGATGGTTTGATTTCGATGTAGTTGTTGCAACTCCCGACATGATGGGTGTTGTAGGCCGTCTCGGTAAGGTGCTCGGTCCTAAGGGACTCATGCCCAACCCTAAGGCCGGAACAGTTACAATGGATGTAACAAAGGCTGTTCAGGATATCAAAGCCGGTAAGATCGAGTACAGACTCGACAAGGCTAACATCATCCACGTGCCTGTAGGAAAGGCATCTTTCTCTGAGGAGAAGCTTGCTGAGAACTTCAATGCACTTATGGATGCTATACTCAAGGCTAAGCCCAGCGCACTTAAGGGCCAGTACATCAAGAGCGTTACTCTTGCATGCACAATGGGACCCGGCGTAAAGGTTTCAGTTGCAAAGTACTAATCCAGTCCTTGCAAGCCTCCCGAGAAGTCGGGAGGCTTTTTTGAATTGTAAGCGATATTTCTTTGTGGTAGTATATAGTTATGCGCTAAACTTCCATATATTTAGATGAAAAGAGGATATCAGATATGGCTTTGAAACCTATTATGAACGTCATTAAGAATGAGTCTATGGGCAACATGCTTTGCTACAAGGTGCCTTGCGAGGATTTCAATAACGGCTCACAACTTATTGTTGCCGAGTATGAGGAAGCACTCTTCATGAAGGATGGCATCGTTGAAGAGACGTTTACGGCAGGAAAGTATACGCTGACTACCGAGAATTTCCCGTTTTTGACAACACTTAAGTCAAATCTTGTCACGGGTGGTGTCAGTGCCTATAACTGTAAGATATACTATATAAGCAAGCAGGACCATCCCGAGAAGAAGTGGGGTACCAGCGAACCTATCAATGTACTTGATCCGTACTGGCAGACATACCTTCACGTTCAGGGCAGAGGAGCATATACGATCAGAGTCAAGGACGGCAAGAAGTTCTTTATAAAGATGGTCGGCGCCAACAGATCTGCAAGCGATGATGATCTTGTTAGAAATTTCAGGACAGCATTCATCCAGAACATCTCTGATGAGCTTGCAGCGTATCTGACATCTTCGACAGAAGAGATAATAGTCGTATGTAACAGAAAGAAGCAGTTGGCTGATGCTCTTACAAATACTCTTCAGCCGGTGTTGGACGAATACGGTGTAGAGCTTGTCAACTTCTATATAGAAAATATCGGTGTTGTTGATGACGAGAATCTCAAGTCTATAACTCGAATGAGAAGAGAGAGACAGGAGAGGATGTTCGAACGTCAGCAGAACATAGAAGATGAGCGTATGAAATATGGCCTCAGCAAAGAGAAAGCAGAGGCTGACAGATATGTATCAGGCCAGGCTGCACAGGCTGATTACGAACGTATGAAGATTCGTGATCAGGATGGCAATAACGGCTGGGCAAGACAGGAAGAGGCAGAGATATTAAAGACCATGGCCCGCAATGAAGGAAGCGCGGGAGAATTTGCCGGAGCCGGAATGGGAATAGGCATGGGTCTGGCTATGGGAGGCATCTCAAAATCCCTGATGGGAGATATGTTCCCGGGTGGCAGTGCAAACATGGGACTTGCAAATCCGAATCCCTCTCAGGCAGCAGCTGTAAAGATATGTCCCAAGTGCAATGCAACAGTTCCCGAGGGAATGAAGTTTTGCGGATCATGCGGCAGCCTGATCGAGACACCAAAAAAGAAATGTGCCAATTGCGGAGCAGAGATACCCGAAGGCATGAGATTCTGCGGACAGTGCGGTACACCGGTATCTGCGGGACCTAAGATATGCGCCAACTGCGGAGCTGAGATACCTGAAGGCATGAAATTCTGCGGAAGATGCGGAAACAGAGTAGAACAGGGAGAATAAGATGAATAAGAATTATAATATATTGGTTTCACTGGTAGTACTTGTAGCGACTGTTGTCTGTATGTTCCTTTTTGCGACTCGTTACAATCTGGTGTTCTGGATCAATCTGGCATTTGCGATAGTTGCAGTCCTGATGGCGTCATTCGTTATCGTTATATTGACAACTCAAAGAAAGCGCTTTTTCGGGATAACGCTTTCGGCGTATGCAGTGACATATCTTGTGATCGCGCTTTTTGCTGCCTTTAAATTTGTTTTCATGCCGGATATACTGGCTAAAAAGGTCGCTCTTGTTCATGTGATCATTCTTGCGGTATTCATCGTTGTGATCATACTTGCAAAGGGAGAAGAGGCTTTCATAACCGAGCAGCAGGAGATAAGAGCTACTCAGATCGGCAATTTCAAATATACTCTTACATGCATGAAGAATGCGATGTCAAAGGTTGCTTTTGATGCTCCTTACAAAAAGACTGTGGAACACGCATATGATGCACTCGCTTCAGGTCAGACCGCGAGCAGTCCCGATGTGGAAGATGTGGAGAAATCCATACTTGAAGCCATAAACATACTCGATGGAGTACTGGATGCGGGAAACGAAGACGAGATCACATCGGCGTGCAGGGAAATCGAGAAACTTGCCAATGAAAGAAAAGCCAAGCTCGCTGTGAAGGCGAATTTCTAGGAGGATATAAATATGAACAACAATCAACAGCCTATCTGGTTTAATACATGGGTAATAGTCATAGCATTTATCGTATGCTGGCCGGTGGGGATAGTTCTTCTTATCGGAAGAGTCAATTCTTCCAAGCAGAACATGTTTGACGGCAGCACAACAACAAAGGTGTGCTATGTAATAGGTGCTCTGCTGGTGCTTGCAGGCCTGGGATCATTCTCAAACAGCTTTTTTGCCGGACTTTTCTACGTAGCAGGCGGAGCTGCTCTCATATACTACGGGCTTAAGAACAAGAAAAAGGTCGAGAGATACAAAGGATATATCGATCTTGTCGCAAATCAGCAGATACACAGTCTCGATACGATATCAAGCACGATGAATGTATCTTATGACGTTGTCAAGAATGAGATAAGCACACTCATATCAAAGGGAACATTTAGGGGAGCGACGATAAACGAGCTTTCAAGATCTATAGAGATGTCTGCCGTACAGGAACAGCCTGCTTCTCAGGGATTTATAAACGGCGTACTGGAAAATGTCGGAGTTTCTTCTTCGAATGTGACAGTAACCGCAACCTGCCCCGGATGCGGAGGGACCATGGCTGCACCGAAAGGCGCGACAGTTGAATGTGACTACTGCGGAAAGATATTTACGGCAAATTAGGAGGCGACATGGATTTTTTTAACAAAGCTAAGGAATCGATAACGAGCGCGGGAAAGGATCTTACTCAGAAAGCGACCGATGCCGGCGGACTGGCAAAGGTTACTCTTAAGCTCAAAGAGCTTGAAAGAGAGTACAATGATCGCCTTAAGTGAAGAGATAAAGAGCATGTGTCCCGACATGGTCGAAGCACTTGACAGAAACAGAAAAGAATATGAGCAGGACAGAAAGGAACAGGCGGTACTAAAAGGCATGAGGATCTGTCCCAACTGCGGAGCTGAACAGGATAAGATCGCGGTAAGATGCACTGTCTGCGGTATCAATATGAACGATGCACAGAAAACGATCATGCCAAATACTGAGCAATCGGCCGGATTCTGTCCCAAATGCGGAAATAAACTTGTTGCTGGCATCAAAAAATGCTTGACTTGCTCTTGATATCTATGCTAATATAGGCAAGGTCGCAAAAGACCGTGCCGAAGACAGCAGGTAGGACAAAGTCCTCTAACGAAATCGCCTGCCGAGGAGAGTAATACTCATATGATGTATGTTACCCTTCTGCTTTGGCAGGAGGGTTTTTTATAACCCTTCTAAAGCGTAAAATCTAACAGGAGGTAAAGAAAATGGCAAAGGTAGAGATCAAACAGCCTATAGTAGAAGAGATTTCTGAAGCTATCAAGGACGCGCAGTCAGTCGTACTTGTTGACTACCGCGGACTTACGGTTGCTCAGGATACACAGCTTCGTAAAGAGCTTCGTGAAGCCGGAGTTGTCTACAAGGTTTACAAGAACACCATGATGAACTTTGCATTCAAAGGCACAGACTTTGAAGCACTGGCTCCTTTCCTTGAGGGCCCCAGCGCAGCAGCTATCTCAAAGACAGATGCAACAGCACCTGCAAGAGTTATAGCAAAGTTCGCAAAGACTGCTAAGGATCTTGAGATCAAGGCAGGCGTTGTTGAGGGACAGTTCTATGATGCCAAGGGTATGGAAGCTATCGCAAACATTCCCAGCAGAGAAGAGCTTCTTTCAAAACTGCTCGGATCTATCCAGTCACCTATCACAAACTTCGCTCGCTGCATGAACCAGCTTGCTGAAAAAGGCGGTGCAGCAGGAGCAGCACCTGCTGAGGAAGCTAAACAGGAAGCACCTGCAGCAGAAGAAGCAAAGGTAGAAGAAGCAGCACCCGTTGCAGAAGAGGCTCCCGCTACAGAGGAAGCACCTGCAACAGAGACAGCCGAAGCAAACGCAGAGGCATAAATTAGATCATTAACTATATGTAGATATTCTACAAACATATGAAAGGAGTCATAACAATGGCAAAGTTATCAACAGCAGAAATCATTGATGCTATCAAAGAGTTAACAGTATTAGAGTTAAATGACCTTGTAAAGGCATGTGAAGAAGAGTTCGGCGTATCTGCAGCAGCAGGCGTTGTAGTTGCAGCAGCAGGTGCTGGCGCAGGCGCAGCAGCAGCTGAAGAGAAGGACGAGTTCGATGTAGAACTTACAGAAGTAGGTCCTAACAAGGTTAAGGTTATCAAGGTTGTACGTGAAGCTACAGGTCTTGGTCTTAAGGAAGCAAAGGATCTCGTTGATGCAGCTCCCAAGGTTATCAAGGAAGCAGCTGCTAAGGCAGAAGCTGAAGATATCAAGACAAAGCTTGAAGCTGAAGGCGCTAAGGTTACACTTAAGTAATTGCATTATTGATATCACACCGGAAGTCAGTTTTGGCTTCCGGTTTTTATTTTGCAAGTAGAATTAAATGTTTATTAAAAAGATAAAATAGTTCTTGACATCAATTTTGGGTTTGTAGTATTATGGATGATGCACTATTGTGGAATGATATGCGCCAAAGTAGTGTCTAAAATTATAGAACGGGGTGAATTGTCAATGGAAAAGAACAGAATACGTCCTTCTTTAAATACGAAAAAGATGCGTATGAGTTACTCACGTCAGAAAGAAGTTTTGGAGATGCCAAACCTCATTGAAGTTCAGAAAGACTCTTATCAGTGGTTTCTGAAAGAAGGTTTGAAGGAAGTCTTTGACGACATTTCTCCTATTGCAGACTACAGCGGACACCTTAGTCTGGAATTTGTTGACTTTGAACTGTGCGAGGATGATGTTAAGTATTCTATTGAGAAGTGCAAGGAGAGAGATGCCACTTATGCAGCTCCCTTAAAGGTTAAAGTGCGCCTTTTCAATAAGGATAAAGATTTCAGCGAACATGAGATATTCATGGGAGATCTTCCGCTGATGACAAAAACAGGTACCTTTGTCATCAATGGTGCGGAACGTGTTATTGTAAGCCAGTTGGTACGTTCACCCGGCATATATTACGATATAGCACACGACAAACTGGGAAAGAAGCTCTATTCCTGCCAGGTAATCCCCAACCGTGGTGCATGGCTCGAGTATGAGACTGATTCAAACGATGTTTTCTACGTACGTGTGGACAGAACAAGAAAGGTTCCGATCACTGTTCTTATCAGAGCACTCGGTATCGGTTCAAACGACGAGATCAGAGAACTGTTCGGCGACGAGCCCAAGATCGAGGCAAGCTTTGGCAAGGATGTTGCCACAAACTACCAGGAAGGCCTTCTTGAATTATATAAGAAGATCCGTCCCGGCGAGCCTTTAAGCGTTGAGAGTGCAGAGAACCTTTTGACACTCATGTTCTTTGACCCCAGACGTTATGATCTTGCAAAGGTCGGACGTTACAAGTTCAACAAGAAGCTGATGCTCAGAAACCGCATCAGAAATCATATCCTTGCAGAGGATGTAGTTGATGTAAACACAGGTGAGATAATCGCACAGAAGGGAACAAGCGTAACTGCAGAGCTTGCTGATACGATCCAGTTCTCAGCGGTTCCTTACGTATATATACAGACAGAAGAAAAGAACGTAAAGGTTCTTTCAAACATGATGGTTGATATAACCAGCTTTGTAGAGTGTGATCCCAAGGAACTCGGGGTTACCGAGCTGGTTTATTATCCTGTGCTCGAAAAGCTTATCGAGGAATTCGGAAGCGATGCTCACGAGCTTGCGATCGCAATACAGAAGAACATTCACGAACTGATCCCCAAGCACATCACAAAAGAGGATATCTTAGCTTCTATTAATTATAACATCCATCTTGAGTACGGGATCGGAAACAAGGATGATATCGATCATCTTGGAAACAGACGTATAAGAGCGGTGGGCGAGCTTTTGCAGAACCAGTACAGGATAGGTTTAAGCAGACTTGAAAGAGTTGTAAGAGAGCGTATGACAACCCACGATTCAGAGGATGTAACGGCTCAGCAGCTCATAAACATAAAGCCCGTGCAGGCAGCGGTTAAGGAGTTCTTCGGTTCTTCTCAGCTGTCACAGTTCATGGACCAGAACAACCCGCTTGGTGAGCTGACTCACAAGCGTCGTCTTTCAGCTCTCGGCCCCGGCGGTCTTTCAAGAGATCGTGCAGGTTTCGAGGTTCGAGACGTACATTACTCACACTACGGAAGAATGTGTCCTATCGAGACACCTGAAGGTCCCAACATCGGTCTTATCAACTCTCTTGCTTCATATGCAAGGATAAACGAGTACGGATTCGTTGAGGCTCCGTACAGAAAGATAGACAAGTCTGATCCGGAAAATCCCCGTGTAACAGACGAAGTTGTTTACATGACGGCGGATGAGGAAGACAACTACCATGTAGCTCAGGCTAACGAGCAGCTTGATGCGGACGGTCATTTCGTAAGAAATTCGGTTTCAGGCCGTTACAAGGATGAGACACAGGAATATCCAAAGGCTATGTTCGATTACATGGACGTATCGCCCAAGATGGTATTCTCTGTTGCTACGGCTCTTATCCCGTTCCTTGAGAACGACGATGCTAACCGTGCCCTGATGGGTTCAAACATGCAGCGTCAGGCAGTTCCGCTCCTTATCACGGAAGCTCCGGTTGTCGGAACAGGCATAGAGAGCAAGGCTGCCGTTGACTCCGGTGTATGCGTGGTTGCCACAAAGCCCGGAACGGTTACGTATGTTTCATCAGACAGAGTTGATGTTGCTGCAGACGACGGCGAGAAGATGACATACAAGCTTTCAAAGTTTGCAAGAAGCAACCAGTCAAACTGCTACAATCAGAAGCCCATAGTTGTAAAGGGCGATCATATAGAAGAAGGACAGGTAATAGCTGACGGCCCTTCAACAAGCGAAGGCGAGCTGGCACTAGGAAAGAATCCTCTTATCGGATTCATGACCTGGGAAGGCTACAACTACGAGGATGCCGTATTACTTAGCGAAAGACTTGTTCAGGATGATGTTTATACATCAGTTCATATAGAAGAATATGAAGCAGAGGCAAGAGATACCAAGCTCGGACCGGAAGAGATCACACGTGATGTTCCCGGTGTCGGCGAGGATGCTCTAAAGGATCTCGATGACAGAGGTATCATCAGGATCGGCGCCGAAGTAAGAGCCGGAGATATCCTTGTAGGAAAGGTAACACCTAAGGGAGAGACCGAGCTTACAGCCGAGGAAAGACTTCTTCGTGCGATCTTTGGCGAGAAGGCAAGAGAAGTAAGAGATACATCGCTTAAGGTTCCTCACGGTGAATACGGTATCGTTGTTGATGCAAAGGTATTCACAAGAGAAAACGGCGATGAGCTTTCACCAGGCGTTAACCAGGCAGTAAGAATATATATAGCACAGAAGAGAAAGATATCAGTCGGTGACAAGATGGCCGGCCGTCACGGTAACAAGGGTGTTGTTTCCCGTGTACTTCCCGTTGAGGATATGCCTTATCTTCCCAACGGACGTCCTCTTGACATAGTACTTAATCCTCTGGGCGTTCCCAGCCGTATGAATATCGGTCAGGTACTTGAGATCCACTTAAGCCTTGCAGCAAAGGCACTGGGATTCAATGTTGCGACACCTGTATTTGACGGTGCAAACGAGAACGACATCATGGATACACTCGATCTTGCAAACGATTACGTAAATCTTCCGTTTGACAATGATGAAGCAAAGGCATGGAAGAGTGCGGGCAAGAATCAGACAGCTGACGGAAAAGACTGGAAGGGCGAGACATTCGTAAGCCTTCACGGCGAAGAGCTTCTCCCCGAGGTAGTTGATTACCTTTCAGAAAACAGAGATCACAGAAACGTATGGAAGGGCATACCGATAGCAAGAGACGGTAAGGTAAGACTTCGCGACGGGCGTACGGGCGAGTATTTCGACAGCCCTGTTACGATAGGTCACATGCATTACCTCAAGCTTCACCATCTGGTAGATGACAAGATCCATGCACGTTCAACCGGTCCTTACTCACTTGTTACACAGCAGCCGCTCGGCGGTAAGGCACAGTTCGGCGGACAGCGTTTCGGTGAAATGGAAGTTTGGGCTCTTGAAGCATACGGAGCATCATATACGCTGCAGGAGATCCTTACTGTTAAATCCGATGACGTTATCGGACGTGTTAAGACATATGAAGCAATAATAAAGGGAGACAACATCCCTGAAGCAGGTATACCTGAATCATTCAAGGTATTGCTGAAAGAGTTGCAGTCACTCGGTCTCGATGTAAGAGTACTTCGCGAGGACAATACTGAGGTTCAGATCATGGAATCTGTTGACTATACTGATACGGATTTCAGATTCCTAAATGACGATCGCAACTTTAACCGCTCCGATGAGGACTTCTCGGCACACGGTTATCAGCAGCAGGAATTTGATGATGAGAGCGGTGAGCTCGTAAACAGTGAATTTGATGAGTTCGAAGGCGATGAAGCCGACGAGTTCGAAGAGAGTTTTGACGAGTAAACCTAAACTGATAAGGAGAGCAAAACAATGCCAGATATGAAACAAGAAGGATACCAGCCGATGACATTTGATGCCATTAAGATTGGTCTCGCTTCACCGGAGAAAATCAGAGAATGGTCAAAGGGCGAGGTTACAAAGCCCGAGACTATCAACTATAGAACTCTTAAGCCTGAGAAGGAAGGATTATTCTGTGAAAGGATCTTCGGACCCTCAAAGGACTGGGAGTGTCACTGCGGTAAATATAAAAAGATCCGCTATAAGGGTGTTATCTGTGACCGCTGCGGAGTTGAGGTCACAAAAGCCAATGTTCGTAGAGAGCGTATGGGACACATCGAGCTTGCTGCCCCGGTATCACACATTTGGTATTTCAAGGGTATCCCCAGCAGAATGGGACTTATTCTTGATCTTTCACCCAGAGTGCTTGAGAAGGTTTTGTACTTCGCAAGCTATATAGTACTCGATCCCGCTGATTCAAAGCTTGAGTACAAGCAGATCCTTTCTGAAAAGGAATACGGCGATGCAAGAGAAGAGTTCGGCAACAAGTTCCGCGTAGGAATGGGCGCCGAGGCGATAAAGGAACTTCTGGAAGCCATCGATCTTGACACAGAGGGTGATGAGTTAAAGGCAGCGCTTAAGGAGGCTACAGGCCAGAAGCGTGCAAAGATAATCAAGAGACTTGAGGTTGTTGAAGCATTCAGAGGATCAGGAAACAAGCCTTCATGGATGATCATGGATGCCATCCCGGTAATCCCTCCGGATCTTCGTCCCATGGTACAGCTTGACGGCGGAAGATTTGCAACAAGCGACCTTAACGATCTTTACAGAAGGATAATCAACAGAAACAACAGATTAAAGAGACTTCTTGAACTGGGAGCACCCGATATCATCGTAAGAAACGAAAAGCGTATGCTCCAGGAAGCAGTTGATGCACTCATAGATAACGGCAGAAGAGGCAGACCTGTTACAGGTCCCGGCAACAGAGCGCTTAAGTCACTTTCAGACATGCTCAAAGGTAAGGGCGGACGTTTCCGTCAGAACCTGCTTGGTAAGCGTGTAGACTACTCAGGACGTTCCGTTATCGTTGTAGGACCCGAACTTAAGATATACCAGTGCGGTCTTCCCAAGGAGATGGCAATAGAGCTGTTCAAGCCTTTCGTTATGAAGGAACTTGTAAGCCGCGGTATCTCACAGAATATAAAGAATGCCAAGAAGCTTGTAGAGAGACTCGATACCAGCGTATGGGATGTGCTTGAAGAGGTTATCGCAGAGCATCCCGTTATGCTAAACCGTGCTCCTACATTGCACAGACTTGGTATCCAGGCATTCGAGCCCATACTTGTAGAGGGTAAGGCTATCAAGCTCCATCCCCTTGTATGTACCGCTTTCAATGCCGACTTCGATGGTGACCAGATGGCTGTACACCTTCCTCTTTCAGTAGAGGCTCAGGCAGAGTGCAGATTCCTTCTTCTGTCACCCAACAACCTTCTTAAGCCTTCAGACGGCGGTCCGGTTGCCGTTCCTTCTCAGGATATGGTACTCGGTATCTACTATCTGACACAGGAAAGAGGTAACAGCGTAGGCGATGTTGAACCTGTTGCAGGTGAAGGAAGATATTACAAGAATCTTAACGAAGCGATACTTGCCTATGAGAACAAGGCATGTACTCTTCATTCAAGAATAAGAGTAAGAGTCACAAAGGTTATAGACGGAGAAGAAGTAACAGATATCGTTGAGTCTACACTCGGAAGATTCATCTTCAACGAGATCCTTCCTCAGGACCTTGGTTTTGTGGACAGAACAAAGCCTGAGAACAGACTTAAGTTAGAGGTTGACTTCCACGTAGGAAAGAAGGGTCTTAAGCAGATCCTTGAAAAGGTAATCAACACACACGGAGCAAGCGTTACTGCAGAAGTGCTTGACCATATCAAAGCTATGGGCTACAAGTACTCAACAAGAGCAGCAATGACCGTTTCGATCTCAGATATGACCGTTCCCGCTAAGAAGCAGGAGATGCTTGATGCGGCTCAGGAGACTGTTGACAGGATCGCTAAGAACTACAGAAGAGGTCTTATAACAGAAGAAGAAAGATATCGTGCAGTCGTAGATACATGGAACGAGACTGATGCAGAGCTTACAAAGGTTCTTCTTGACGGTCTTGATAAGTATAACAACATCTTCATGATGGCCGATTCCGGAGCCCGTGGTTCTAACCAGCAGATCAAGCAGCTTGCAGGTATGCGTGGACTTATGGCTGATACAACAGGTAGGACTATCGAACTTCCTATCAAGTCAAACTTCCGTGAAGGTCTTGACGTTCTGGAATACTTCATGTCAGCTCACGGTGCTCGTAAGGGTCTGTCAGATACAGCTCTTCGTACAGCCGACTCAGGTTACCTGACAAGACGTATGGTAGACGTATCACAGGAACTTATAATACGTGAGACAGACTGCTGTGAAGGAAGAGAAGAGCCTTACGGAATGACAGTAAAGGCATTCATGGACGGCAAGGAGACTATCGAGAGCCTTAAGGACAGGATCACAGGAAGATATGCCTGCGATACCATTGAAGATACTGAGGGCAACGTGATCGTTAAGCGCAACCACATGATCACACCTTCACGTGCAGCCAAGATACTTGCAACAGGTGTCGAGGTAAAGAAGAACGGTGAAAAGGTTCCTTATACTGTAGACGGCGAGCTCAGAAAGGATGCAGCTGTTAAGATCAGAACAATACTTACATGTCATTCAAAGGACGGAATCTGTGCTAAGTGCTACGGCGCAAACATGGCTACAGGCGAAGCTGTTCAGGTCGGCGAGGCAGTAGGTATCATCGCAGCTCAGTCTATCGGTGAACCCGGTACACAGCTTACCATGAGAACATTCCATACCGGTGGTGTTGCCGGTGACGATATCACTCAGGGTCTTCCCAGAGTTGAGGAACTGTTTGAGGCACGTAAGCCGAAGGGACTTGCTATCATCGCAGAGTTTGGCGGAACTGCTACTATAAAGGATACAAAGAAAAAGCGTGAGATCATCATCACAAACGATGAGACAGGCGAGACAAAGACTTATCTCATTCCTTACGGCTCACGTATAAAGATAATGGACGGCGCTGTCTTGGAGGCAGGTGACGAGCTTACAGAAGGTTCTGTAAATCCTCACGATCTATTAAAGATCAAGGGTATAAGAGCCGCTCAGGACTACATGTTGCGTGAAGTACAGCGTGTTTACAGACTTCAGGGTGTTGATATCGCAGACAAGCATATCGAGGTCATCGTTCGTCAGATGCTTAAGAAAGTCAGAGTTGAAGAAAACGGTGATGCTGATTTCCTTCCCGGAACACTCGTAGATGTGCTTGAGTTTGAGGAGATCAACGAAAAGCTTAAGGCTGAAGGCAAGGAAGAGGCAGTCGGTACTCAGATAATGCTCGGTATCACAAAGGCTGCTCTTGCGACCAATTCATTCCTTTCAGCTGCATCATTCCAGGAGACCACAAAGGTTCTTACCGAAGCAGCGATAAAGGGCAAGGTCGATCCGCTTATCGGTCTTAAGGAAAACGTTATCATCGGTAAGCTCATTCCGGCAGGTACCGGCATGAAGCGCTACAGAGATGTAAGACTTTCAACTGATGACAGGATAGCTGCAGCGGTTGAAGCAAAGAAGGCGCTCGAAGCTGCCATCGAGCAGAGCGAGGCACTTGAAGCCGATGAGGACATCGATGATGTAGTCGATGAAGAATTAGAGGTTAGTGAAACCGAAGAAGTTTAATAATAAGGCCCCTGTTCAGTGAACAGGGGCTGCTTCTTTTATTAGGTATTTATTTCATCACATTTATTGAAAAATCAAGCTTGGGCTCAGATGTGTGTATCAGCTTCCATGAGCTTATGTCATAGAACGTATCTTCATCAGACTTTGGATAATTGGGTATGACAATTACTTCAAGTCCCTGATACTCTGTAACCGGGATTATCATCTCAAGATCAAGATCTTCACATGCTTTAAGATATGAGGCTTCATCATCAGAAGCCTTATATATGTCTATAAGCTTCTTATCAAGATCAGCCAGTCTTTCATAAGCCTCATTGCATGCATCGTAATATGAAACATTCTTCTCTACTGTCTTATCCGTAAGCTTCTTGTCTGACAGAGCAGATGAAAGAGAAAGGACGGCAAACGAAACAAGGCTTAAGACGACGAATATCAGCAAAAGAGACGATGTTCCGAGATTTAGATTTACATGATTTGTCTTAGCGGACATCCTTAAGCTGCCTCCTTTCATACTTTAAAAGGTCCTGCGTGAGAAATACGGATTTCTTTTCGGGATCGGTTATAGTGATATGAACCTTGAAATACCCGTTTGAATAGTCTGCCTTTGCACTTACGCAGTAGGAAGCGCTTGATCGCTCGCAGACCTTTAATGTATCGTCATAGTAAAGGGTCGAATCATTCATTATAAAGTCAGATCGATAGAACGTCTCGCTGTAGTTTGTGAGCAGTACGGAAGCATGAGAGGTATTCTCGCTCAAAACGTTGGTGTTATGGGCACCGACAAAGAGCGAGAGACATACTGCTCCCGTGATTGCAAAAAACAGCAATGCGATCAGTAATTCCATTAAAAACAGTCCTGCTTTAGATTTCTGCATATCCTACCCTGTCATTCCTTAAGATCATCACATTTTGATGTGATATTTACTGTCATTGTCGAATCGTACATATCCGTTATCGTATATGTAAAGAGCCCGTTATCTATAACACTGATATCAAATGAATTGATCGGAAGAAGCTTTTTACCGGCCTTCGGGCTTAGCTTGCTCTCTGATTTGGCATACAGCTCCTTTAGATATCCGTCATCCATATATATGTATGTATAGTATTTAACGTCGTTATAGTAGCTTGTTATCCTGAAGGCATCCGATGAGCCGAAGCTTGAAAGCTCTATGGCGCCGCTGTCATCGTTCTGTCTGATCTTTTCGTTTATATATGCGACAGAAGTCGATATGTTGAAATGCTCTTCATAGTTGTTTATGGTCTTCTGATAGATATTTGCACCGAATGCTATGAGCAGCATCGAGCAGATGGCAAATACCGCAAACAATGTCAGAACAAAGAGGGTATCGACGATATGTCTGTTTTCGATATGCTTTCTCATCGCTTCTCCCCCTTCTTTATAATCGTATAGTTAGGGTATATGTTGTTGCCCACGGGCTGATAGTCCACTATGTAGGCAGACTTGTCGTAGGTAAGGCCGTAGTGCGCTTCCATGTATTCAAGAGACGGCGGATAAAAGCCCTCAAGGGCATAGCAGTGCATGATGTCTCTTTCCATGGCACTGTTTAAAGCCTGCTCCTGACGGTCGCCGTTTGAGCTCTTCATGATCGATACACCCATCATGAATACGAGCATGAAAACAAAGAACACAAAAATGGCTACATATATTGACTTGAATTTGAATCTTTTCTTCTTGTTAAATCGACTCATTTATTATCAACCCAGTCCCGACATGATACCCATAAGAGGAAGTATTACTGACAATAGTATCAGACCTACTACAAACGAAAGCGAGATAACCAGTGTAGGCTCGATGACGCTGATGAAGTTGTTAAGTCTTCTGTCCGTATCCTCTTCATAATATGTTGCGATCTTATCAAGTACTATATCTACGTTTCCTGATTTTACTCCGACAAAGATCATCCTTGAATACAGATGATTGAATATCTCTGCAAGGTTGAGTGCTTCGGAGAAGTTGTTTCCGTCAACGATGAATGCTTTGAGCTTTTCGATCTGATCGCGCACTCCCTTGTGCTCGACAAGCTCGTCAACCAGATCTATAGCAGTATATATCTTCATTCCGCTTGAGAGAGTAAGCGACATTCCTCTTGCGAAGCGTCCGTATGCTATATCACGCTGGAAGGCCTTTGTGGGAGGAAAGATCATAAGGAACGAATTCCAGATCTTCTTTCCTTCTTTTGTCTTCATCATTATAAATACCAGCACGAATATGCCTGCAAGGGCTATGATGAACGAGAACGAGTATCTCTGGATGCTCTGTCCGAGAGTTAGAAGCGTTGCGGCAAAACCGCTCATCTGCGTACCGAGCTGTCCGAATACCTGATCAAACAGAGGCAAGACCCTTGTCACAAGTATGAGTATGATAAAGAGCATCATTATTATCATGACTACGGGATAGGTTACGGCACTCCTTAGATTCTCCGAGATGTATTCCTCATGCTCGTAGTAGTGGCACAGAGCCACAAGCACATCATCGAGCTGACCGGTCTCCTCGCCGAGCGCTATCATGTTTATTACGTAGTTTGGAAAGTATTCGCTGCTCTTTACACAGGTTGAGAAGGGCTCGCCCAGACGGCTGTACTTTAAGAGCTCTTCAAGCACAGCTCTTGTCGCCTCATCCTTTGTATCTGTTAACATCAGTTCCAGTCCATCCTTTGGCGTGATGCCCGCCTTGATGATCATGGCCATCTGATCGCAGAATGAAGCTATCTCCTGTTTGCTCAACTGTTTTTTTGATCTGTTCTGTTTCATAATCGTTCTTCCACTCTTCTTTAATGTGATCAATACATAAACTTTACAACATAATTATCGCCTTCACCGATGAATGTCTTTAGCTTATCCTCAGACATATTTGCGGCAAAGGTGGGATCCATAAGCTCCCAGTTCTTTCCGTCAAACTTTATTATACCATTTACCCAGCCTACATCCTTTATATAGGTTGAGATCCATGCATGATAGGCATCCCCGGCATATCCGATCTCGAGTCTTGTAGGTATCCCCTGGCTCCTTAGCATAGATGCCATGAGGGAGGCATAGTCAAAGCATATGCCTTTCTTGATGTTTAAGATGTTGTCTACATCGGGGATATATGTCGATTCGACGTTTTCCGCCTTGTCATAGTCATAGACTATGTTGCTGATAACATAATTATATACATATGAAATGACATCGGCATCGTTGTTCGCAGGATACACAAGCTCGCTCGCAAGCTTTACTGCCTGTGTGTTCTCGTCAAACTTGACATACTGATTAGGATACAGATAGGGTGTGAACTCGTCTATGGCATCTACCGTCATGTCATCGCAGAAAAGTACCGAATAGTCGTTTCCGCTGATCAGTTCATACACGCCCACGTTATATGTTCCACCTCCTCCTGTAAGAGGAAAGGTATCACATACGTTCTTTGTTAGATCATATGTGTAAGCCACTCCCTCGGGAGTCGTTATTATCATCCTGGTACGCTCGGCATCTCCCGTATAGGTAACGCATATATATCCCTGGTCCGCATGGGAGTAGTCTATCGTGACCGTTTCTTCTCCCATGGTAAGAGTCCCGTCCGCAAGAGGAGTAAGACACACGCTCTTGTTGTCGCGGCTTCCCTTTACATTCGCATCCGCGGGAACGGATGTATCTTCAATATTTGCGCTTGCTTCGGTTCCCGGGTTACCTGTTGAAGGCGCAACTGAAGAATCCCCTCCGCTTGAGCATGCGCTAAGGGAGAGGGCAAGACACAGTATGCACGTTGTTGATAGTAACCTCTTTTTCATATGTAAGAACTGCCAAAACACAAATATCTGTTACGCTTGATATCCTATAATATTATAAACATTTATGGGACAAAATGGAAGATGATTACAATAGTGATTATTAGTACTAAAGTACCATAAAATGATCCTAAAGTTTGTGCAACTTGACACAAGGCAGAAAGGTGAAGTGAAGGATATGAAAAAGAAAAAAGTCGATAAAATCTTAAAAGGCGTAGTTACTGCCGGTGTAGCACTTGGCGGTGCAAGCTATATGACTGAAGCTGATATGGTATATGCTGCTGAACTCGGTGAACAGGGTGATGAGACAAACATAGAAAAAGACCTGGAGGAGATCGTTAAAGAAGACGAGATCCCTGTAGCAACAGAAGAAACTCCTGAAGTTGAGGAGTCCGCCGAGAAAAATGCGCCTGCAGAAGAAGATACATCTGAAGGAAACGCTAATGAAGAAGATGCATCTGAAGGAAATGCTAATGAAGAAGATGCACCTGAAGGAAACGCTAACGAAGAAGATGCACCTGAAGGAAACGCTGATGAAGAAGATGCACCTGAAGGAAACTCTAATGAAGAAGATGCACCTGAAGGAAACGCTGATGAAGAAGGCGCACCTGAAGAAGAGACACCCGCAGACGAAAACGGAAACGAATCTGAGGAAAACAATGATGATGATCTTCCACCTGCAGCACCTGGCGCAAGGATGTTGATGAGATCACTTCCACCTGCAGCACCTGGCGCAAGGATGTTGATGAGATCAGCACCGCCTGCATCACTCGAGGAGCCTCCGGCAGATGTAGAACCAAGTGCGAGCCAGATTGCATACAACGATCAATTGAATGTCCTCATAAACGATCATATAAAAATTCAGGATAATGACCGTAACCCTTCGTGGGGGGATCTGAGAGAATATGTAAAACAGTATGTTATTACCGACCTTACTGCAAAGGGAGCTACCAACATAGAAGTATCTAAATGGAACAACAGTAGCGGTACAGGTAATAATCACTGGACATTTACATATATTGACAAGGACGGAGTTCTCTGTACTGAGCATTTCGGCTATAATTCACTTGCTCCTGGTGGAAAAGAAAGCAAGGATATAGAAATCATAAGCATGAGCCCTGAGGTTGATGAACTGAAAGGAAAGCTTACATTTAGTAAAGAAAACAATGGTTCTTGGACAGCTGTTAATTTTAATAACCTGGATTCGGGCGAACTTAAGGGTAGATTTGATACCAGTGTTATAGATGAAGCAGCAAAAGAAACGATCGATGAAGAGACATTAGCTTTTAAGCAGGCGATAATAGATATAAGTGAGGCACAGCG
>CADAPR010000032.1:10172-37517 GCA_902789785.1 uncultured Lachnospiraceae bacterium | reverse complement strand
GTTTAAGGCTGGTAAGGCTTTAAAGGATTTAGTTAACAAGAAATAAGTTGATGAGATCGCGGAGGTAAGTAACTATGTTACTTACCTCTTTTTAGATTTTAAATATAAGGAGAAAAACAATGAGACTAGATAAATATCTTAAGGTATCGCGTCTTATAAAAAGAAGGACAGTAGCCAATGAAGCATGTGATGCGGGCAGAGTTCTCATAAACGGGAATGTCGCAAAAGCCGGCACGAATGTAAAGGTAGGAGACAAGATCACGATACAGTTTGGAAACAAGGAAACAAATGTCGAGGTGACGGCTGTAGAGGAAACGGTGAGAAAAGAAGAAGCAGCTGAACTGTATAAGTTCATCTGACAGGAAACCGTCAATTAGCACATATAATATTATGTAAACCACAATATAATGATATAAGGTTGACATATTTTGGAATATCTAGTAACCACTTCTAAAATATGCCGAAAAATCGATATTTTTCCAAAAACAGGTTGACGTAACTCGTCTTTAAAACTATAATTTATTATGTAAACATTTTTGTTTACGGAAGGAATAAGATGAGTAACAGATATCTAAGAGTCAGAAGAAAACAGAACAGATTCAGCGTTATGCTGATAATCATAGTGCTGATAATGCTCATGGCAGTCGTTTCATATAACAAGCACAATTTAAGGAGCAGGTGCGAGTCATATCAGAAACAGGAGGAGATGCTGCTTGAGCAGATAGCAAAAGAACAGGCAAGGAGCGAAGAGATCGCCGAGTATGCCAAGTATACAAAGACCAAGAAGTATGCCGAGGAGGTTGCAAAAGAAAAACTTGGACTTGTCAATGAAAATGAGATAATATTTAAGACAGAGAATTAAACCTTTGATGATGATCAAAGGTTTTTATTTTTAAAGAAAGCAAGACAATGATAAAAACTGTAAGGGACTATATCAGACAATACAATATGATACTTCCAAAAGACGAGATAATCGCAGGCGTCTCGGGCGGAGCGGATTCGGTATGCATGTTTTTACAGCTCATAGAGTACAGGAAAGAATGCGAATTTGATCTTAAGGTCGTTCATATAAATCATATGATAAGAAATGACGCCGGTAATGATGCGGATTTCGTAAAGGATCTGTGTTACAGAAACGGCGTAGAGTTTTATCTTTTTAATGAAGATGTTATAAAGCTGTCTAAGGAAAAGGGCATATCAACTGAAGAGGCCGGAAGAGAAGTAAGATATGAGCGGTTTAGACAGGTAATGAGCTCAAAAAGAGCAAAGATAGCCGTTGCACATAATAAAAACGATGTTGCGGAGACCGTTCTTTTTAACATATTCAGAGGAACGGGGATCGAGGGGCTTGCATCTCTTGCTCCTGTAAACGGAAATATAATAAGACCTCTGCTTGATCTGTCAAGGGATGAGATTGAAGCCTATCTTATTAAGAAAGAACAGCCTTTCAGGACAGATTCTACAAATGCGGAGTGTGATTATGCCCGCAACAAGATAAGAAATGTCATGCTTCCGTATGCGGAAAAAAACCTATCCGCAAAGAGCGCGCAGCATATAGCCGATCTGTCAAAGAAGATGCTGCTTATACGCGAGTATATAAAAAAAGAAACAAAAAAGGCCTATCTGCTTGCTGTGACAGAAAATGAAGACTCATCATCAATTAATCTTCGGATCTTTTCAGACCTTGATCCGATGCTTAAAAGAGAAGTCATTCTTCTTGTCATGGAAAGGCTGACTCCGCACAGAAAGGATATAACGGGACAGCATGTAGCGTCACTGCTTGATGTTATCCAAAAGGAAGGCGAAAAGAAAATCGATCTTCCCTACGATCTTGAAGCTGTAAAACAGTATGATACGCTGACTGTAAGAAAGAGTATCGCGAATGAGAAAGAAGCATTTGAATATGACATAGAAAACGGCAGCGATATCATATTAAAAGATGGGAGGACGCTGAGAGTACGTATATTTGACAGGGATGAGAGTGCGCTTATTGAGCGAAAAACATATACTAAATGGTTTGATTATGATAAAATAGTTAATTGCGTGAAGGTAAGAAACAGGAGAGCAGGGGACTATCTGACCATCAACAGCGATATGGATAAAAAGTCTCTTAAGGACTATCTTATCGACAGCAAAGTAGCAAGAGAAAAAAGAGATTCTATACCAGTTATCGCTGATGATTCCCATATACTTTGGGTTGTGGGATTAAGGATCAGCGAATACTACAAGGTAAGCGATACAACAAAGAGGATTCTGGAGATAAGCGTTAAATAGAATAGGTTAACGGCGAAAGGAGATCATCATGCCCAAACACCATGTAGAAAAATTCCTTACAGAGGAAGAAGTAGACAAGAAGATCAGTGAGATCGGAAGGATCATAAGCAAGGACTATGAGGGAAAGAAAATACATCTAGTATGCGTACTCAGAGGCGGAGCATTCTTTATGTGCGAGCTTGCAAAGAGGATCACTGTACCTGTATCTTTGGATTTCATGTCTGTGAGCAGCTACGGCAGCGGCACCGAATCGAGCGGAAATATAAAGATCGTCAAAGACCTTGACGATACACTCGAAGGCAAGGATGTAATAATAGTTGAGGATATAATAGATTCGGGAAGGACGTTAAGCAGACTGATGGAGCTTCTTTCAAGCAGAAAGCCCAACAGCTTAAAGCTGTGTACGCTCCTTGACAAGCCCGACAGACGTGTTGTGGATGTAAAGGTTGATTATACATGCTTTGAGATCCCGGACGAGTTTGTGGTAGGTTACGGGCTTGATTATGATCAGATGTACAGGAATCTTCCTTATATAGGTATCGTTAAATTTGATTAAAGGCAGGAAAGTAAGTTGAACAAAAAGAAATCAGGGATAAATGCATATGCGGTGATCTTTATACTGATCATGCTCTTTGCTGGCATTTATGCATATACAAAGGACTCCGGAACGGGTTATACCAAAGCACAGCTTTATTCGGATATAGAGAGCGGCAACATCGCCATGGCTCTTGTAAAGCCTTCATCCGCTGTTCCTAACGGAAAGATAACCGTCATCACAAAGCTGTCTACCGCAAGACAGACAGTTGTGCTGACCGATATCGACGAAGCCGTAAAGCTCATGGATGAACACGGCATTTACTATACGGTAAGCGAGGTTGAGGAAGGCAATATCCTCATGAACTACGTTGTACCGATCATCACAATTGTTGCGGTCATCGTAATGCTCATGATGATAGTCGGAGCCCAGGGAGGCGGCGGTTCAAATGCCAAGATGATGAATTTTGGAAAAAGCCGTGCCAAGATGAGCAGTGACACAAAGAAAAAGCTTGCGGACGTAGCCGGTCTTGCTGAGGAAAAAGAGGATCTTGAAGAGATCATAGATTTTTTGAGAGCTCCTGAAAAATACTCAAAGCTCGGTGCACGCATACCCAAGGGCGTGCTTTTAGAGGGTGCTCCCGGTACAGGTAAGACTCTGCTTGCCAAGGCTATCGCAGGAGAGGCAAACGTGCCGTTTTTCAGCATCTCTGGTTCTGATTTTGTTGAGATGTTTGTCGGTGTCGGTGCAAGCCGTGTTAGGGATCTGTTTGCAGATGCAAAGAAAAATTCTCCATGTATAGTGTTCATTGATGAGATAGATGCCGTTGCAAGAAGACGTGGAACCGGTATGGGCGGAGGTCACGATGAGCGTGAGCAGACACTCAACCAGCTTTTGGTCGAGATGGATGGTTTTGAAGACAATCAGGGAATCATCGTGCTTGCGGCAACAAACAGAGTGGATATACTCGATCCCGCGATCTTAAGACCGGGTCGATTCGACAGAAAGATAGCTGTCAGCCCGCCCGATGTCAGGGGAAGAGAGGATATCCTTAAGCTTCATGCAAAGAACAAGCCCATAGGAAGCGATGTGGATCTTAAGCAGATCGCTCAGACTTCGGCAGGATTCACTGGAGCCGATCTTGAGAATCTTTTAAATGAAGCAGCAATCCTTGCAGCCAAAAAGGACAAGGCGTACATAGAGCAGAACGATGTAAAACAGGCATTTATCAAAGTCGGGATAGGAACCGAGAAAAAGAGCAGGCTTGTATCGGACAAGGAAAAGAAGATCACGGCTTACCACGAATCCGGACATGCTATTCTGTTCCATAAGCTTCCCGATGTGGGACCTGTTTATACTGTTTCTATCATTCCTACGGGACAGGGAGCAGCGGGATATACGATGCCTCTTCCTGAAAAGGATGAGATGTTCCATACCAAGGGACATATGCTGCAGGATATCATGGTGCTGCTAGGAGGCCGTATCGCCGAAGAGATCGTATTTGATGACATTACGACCGGCGCGTCGAATGATATCATGCGCGCTACCAAAGTTGCACGCAAGATGGTCACAAAGTACGGAATGAGCGACAATATCGGTGTCATCTGCTATGACAATGACGATGATGAGGTATTCATCGGACGTGACCTTGCACATGCTAAGAGCTACAGTGAATATATCACCGGAGAGATAGACAAGGAAGTCAAGCGCATCATAGATGACTGCTATGCAAAAGCAAAGGCTATCATCCTTGAAAACAGAGACGTTCTTGAAAAGAGCGCCCAGCTTTTGATAGAGAAAGAAAAGATCACAAGAGAGGAATTCGAGGCATTATTTGTATAACATGCACAAAAATCACCATAACCATTTGTGATTTTTGTTAATCCTTTGCATTGTTCAAATATATGACCTCTGATATTATACTACTTGTAACCCCCAATACATTTTGTAGTTTTTTGCTATACCCCATAAGAGAAATACCTTCTCTGAAAAGACAGCTTACCCGCTGTCTTTTTTATTTGTCTTTTTGTACCAATGAGATTATAATTAGCAAAGAGTATATCTTCAGGCGGTAAAGAAATGTTTGGAAAAAGAAAAGAAGCCACACAGGGCCTTAATATCATAATAGTGGGCGGAGGCAAAGTCGGCGTGACTCTTGTCGAGCAGCTTGCCCAGGAAGGTCATGATATCACCATCATAGACCAGAATGCAAAAGTGGTGGAGAGCATTACCAATACCTATGATGCCATGGGAGTGATAGGTAACGGCGCAAGCTATTCCACGCAGATGGAAGCCGGCATCGAAAATGCCGATCTTTTTATAGCGGTCACCAATTCGGATGAACTGAATCTTCTCTGCTGCACAGTTGCAAAGCGTGCCGGAAATCTTGCGGCCATAGCAAGAGTAAGAACGCCCGATTACAGCAAGGAAGTCGATTACTTCATAGAGAAGTTAGGACTTGCAATGATCATCAACCCCGATTTTGTATCGTCAAGGGTGATAGCAAAGATCCTCACACTTCCCACTGCGCTTGATGTGACGTCTTTTTCACACGGAAGAGTAAATCTGGTACGTATCGAACTGCCCGAGGATAATCCTCTTTGCAACAGGACGATAGCTGAACTTGGCAGGGACGGGATCATTCAGCAGACAGTCATATGTGCGATAGAGCGTGACGGCAAGGTTTTCATCCCGTCAGGTGATTTTATCATAAGGGCAAAAGATATCATCTCTTTTGCCGCATCACAGAGAGAATCGAGACAGTTCTTAAAGAAAATAGGATTTAAGACAGGACAGGTCAAGACCTGTATGATAGTCGGCGGCGGAAGAGCGGGCTATTATGCAGCCGAGCTTTTGATAAAGGCCGGAATAAATGTCCGTATCATAGAGATCAATCAGAACAGATGCGAGCGTCTGTCCGAGCTTCTTCCCGAAGCGACCATAATACACGGAGACGGTACCAGCGAAGAGCTTCTTAAGGAAGAAGGAATAGAGGATGTTGATGCATTTATACCTCTGACAGGCATAGATGAAGAGAACATACTCTTGTCTTTACATGCAAAGAAGGTTTCACATGCCAAGGTCATAACAAGACTCACAAGAAACAACTTTATGGAAGTTGTAAACGGTCTTGATCTGGGAAGCGTGCTTTATCCGAAATATATCACTTCAGAAGCCATAATCGCTTATGTACGTGCAAGAAACAATTCCAAGGGCTGCAACATAGAAACCCTGTATCATATGTTTGATTCCAGAGCCGAGGCTATAGAATTCAAGGTTGAAAAAGCAAGTGACGTTGTGGAAGTTCAAGGATACTGTCATGATCGTGACTACACATAAGGGATTTAAAGATATTCAGGATATACTGGCTTGAAACAAAGGTAAGACACTATGAATAGTTCCATGATACGAGTCATACTCGGACATGTTTTAAGGATAGAGGCCGCTTTTATGATGCTGCCCTGTCTTATAGCGCTGATATACGGAGAAAAAGAAGGCTATATCTATCTTATTGTTGCGGGAGCATGTGCACTGACAGGTGTTATCATGTCTGCAATAAAGAAACCCACAGACAATGCTCTGTATCTTAAAGAAGGGTGCGTGGCAACTGCTCTCAGCTGGATAATGCTGAGTCTGTTCGGCGCACTTCCGTTTTGTCTGACGGGAGAGATCCCATCCTATGTGGATTCCTTATTTGAGACCATATCCGGATTTACGACTACCGGAGCATCCATACTTAACGATGTAGAGAGTCTTTCCTATACATCTTTGTTCTGGAGAAGCTTTACTCACTGGATAGGAGGTATGGGAGTACTTGTATTCTTGCTTGCCATCATTCCTCTAAGCGGTGGATCCAATATCAATCTTATGAGGGCTGAAAGCCCCGGTCCTTCTGTCGGCAAGCTTGTTCCCAAGATCAAATCTTCAGCAAGGATCCTCTATGTTATCTATTTTATCATGACTATCGCTGAGATGGGACTGCTGACCATAGGCGGCATGAAGCCTTTTCATGCAATAACACTCAGCATGGGTACAGCCGGAACGGGAGGTTTCGGAGTCTTAAACAGTTCGATAGCATCATATTCGTCATACTGCCAGTGGGTCATAACCGTATTCATGATCCTATTTGGCGTAAACTTCAACGCTTTTTATTTCATCCTTATAGGAAAGGTAAGAAAGTTCTTTGAAGTCGAAGAAGTCAGATGGTATCTGGGTATAATCCTTACAGCGATACTCATGGTATCCATAAATATCCGCGGCGTCTACGGCAGCATCTCAGAGACTGTAAGAAATGCGGCATTTCAGGTAGCATCCATTATAACGACAACAGGATATTCTACAACGGATTTCAATATATGGCCGATGTTCAGCAAGGTCATACTCGTAGTGCTCATGTTTATCGGAGCATGTGCTGGAAGTACCGGCGGCGGCATAAAGGTCTCAAGAATAGTGATAATGCTAAAGACCGTTAAAAAGGAGCTGAACAATTACAGCCATCCAAAGAGCATCAAGAAGATAATGTTTGAGAAAAAGGCGGTAGAGCATGAAGTGCTCAGGGCCATAAATGTATATCTTATAACATTTATCATCATCTTTACGATCTCCCTTACTCTGCTGTCATTTGAAAACCATGATTTTTCAACAACATTTACAGCAGTTGCCGCAACGATAAACAATATAGGACCCGGACTAAATATGGTCGGACCTACGGGTAATTTCGCGTTCTGGAGCATTCCTTCAAAGTTTGTACTGATGATAGACATGCTCGCAGGAAGACTTGAACTCTTCCCGCTTCTTATACTGTTCAGTCCCAAGGTATTAAAAGAACTGGTAATAGACAGTTTTGCAAAGAGGAAATAATGAGTAATTCATGTTACAACCCGGAAAAGATAAAAGAAAACAGAGATCAGGTCATAATAAAGACCAGCATACTGGGTATAGCTGCTAATATTTTCCTGTCGGCAGTAAAAGCGATCTTTGGATTGATGTCAAATTCCATAGCGATCATACTTGATGCTGTCAATAACTTAAGCGATGCACTCTCTTCAGTCATCACGATAGTCGGGACAAAACTGGCATCAAAAAAACCGGATAAGAAACACCCTTTAGGATACGGAAGGATCGAGTATTTAAGCGCGATGACTGTTGCTGTCATCGTACTGTATGCGGGTATCACTTCCCTTGTTGAATCGATAAGAAAGATAATCAGACCACAAACAGCCGATTACAGCACTGTTACACTGCTTATAATAGTGGCGGCTGTCATTGTAAAGCTCATACTCGGAAGATATGTAACGCATGTGGGGAAAAAGGTCAATTCGGGTTCACTGATCGCATCCGGCAAGGATGCGAGCTTTGATGCGATTCTTTCCGCATCCGTTCTTGTCTCTGCGATAGTATATCTGATGTGGAATGTAAGCCTGGAAGCTTATGTCGGAGTTGTCATATCCGCATTTATAATAAAATCCGGAATAGAGATGTTAATAGAAACACTTGATGAGATAATAGGAAAGCGAGTGGACAGGGATCTTGTAAAGGATCTGAAAAGGACTATCTGCGAGGAAGAAGAAGTATCGGGTGCATATGATCTTATATTGCACAGCTACGGACCTGACAGATATGTTGGATCGGTTCATATAGAGATACCCGATACGCTCACAGCAGAAGAGATAGACAGCCTTCAAAGAAGGATAGCTCAGAATGTGTTAAAAAAACACGGAGTCCTTTTGGGAGGTATAGGTATCTATTCGGTAAACTCAAAAGATGATCAGATAAAAAAGATGCGCTCCAATATCACGCATATCATAGTGCAGCATGAAGGAGTACTTCAGATACATGGCTTCTATGTGGATCTTGAGAAAAAGTCCATAAGCTTTGACGTAGTGCTTGACTACGGCGTGGATGACAGACAAAAGCTGTTTGCACAGATAAAAAACGAAGTAGAGAATGCGTATCCTGATTATGTACTCAATATGGCGCTTGATATAGATGTCTAGCGTCTTACTCCGTTAAACACAAAGCCGTGTTCAAGCAGATAGTCACACCACAATGAATAATACTTGGCATACAGATGAACCTGATCGAATGAGTATCCGTCGGTCAGGTTTCCGTTTTCATCACAGACAGCCTCGTTTATATCTATATAGTATATGTACCAGTCATTAGCCAGCGTTGCCAGTTTTTCGTTGCGGGCTGTGATATTGGCGTTGTTGATAGAAGGGTGGGTAGCCGATTTCTGGGCACCCACTTTCATTATGCCCTGAACAATGATTATCGCATCAGGCTGCCAGCGATGGATCTGATCGACAACTTCAGTATACTTCTCAAAGTAAGTATTGATGTTAGAACCGCACTCATTTATACCGAGCATTATATACACCTTGCCGTAACGCGAGCTTGATAAGACTTCGCGTGCGGTTGTATGCTGTATGTCTCCGAATGATATATCCCTGTCGAGACAGTCATATATGGTCATGCCGACATCGGCTAAATAGTCGCAGTTATCCCACCCTGAATACAACTCAAGTCCGACTGTTCTGGAATCACCCAGAAAAACGGCATCGTTAAAATATGACTGATCTACAGGCTGCTCCACATAGTATGTGGAAGGCTGGCTTGCCGCTATTATATCTTCAAGAGGCTCGCCGTAGATGGGAGTAGGTGTCGGCTCATCCATTACAGAGAGTACTTCGGATGACTCGCTTGCTTCACCCGAAGAAGTAACGTTTGGCAGAGCTATCTGCTCATTCTCATTTCCCATGACTACTGTATGAGATTCCTTGCGGGGGTCTAGAAGCGTCTGTTCAATTGTATCTGCCAGTGAACTTGCTCCGGCTACGATCGTATCACCCTGAACTGCAAAATACGGAAAGTATATCTGCAGTGTACGCGAAAACTGCGTAGAAAAGAACATGATGAGCAGTGTCGCGTATATGAATACGAAAAGCGGAGCTCTTTGAAATACCTTTTTCACGAGATCTCCTTAGAAATTTATATACATGAACGGATTGTTGCCGTTCTTCATTATCAGATAAACACAAACCCAGAAAAGAGCAAACGATATAAATCTTGTCATATAGATCCTGGTCTTTACCAAAACCTCTTCCATCAGAGGGAAGCAGCATATGATACCGCCTATCAGATACGGCCAGTAGTCTGACAGATAATTGAGATAATCATTCTCATTTACGTTAAGCGGAGTACACACGCTTGTAAGAGAGAACAGTCTTGTGAAGAATATCCCCATCTGCTCTATATTTCCTATCGCAAACATCATCCATGTAAACGGGATGACGATGAGAACATATATGTGTCTTAAAAAGGAAACAACCTTTTTTTCGCTTTTAAATACCTTTTTAAGCAGGGTCTTTTCAAGGATTATAAAAAACAAAAGGGTAAGTGCCCAGAACATGAAATTCAGGGTTAGTCCGTGCCACAGACCCGTTAGAATCCAGACAACCGACAGGCTCAAAAGAGTCTTTTTAAGGCCGTTCTTGCTGCCGCCCATTGGAATGTATACATAGTTTTTGAACCATTCGCCTAGCGTCATATGCCAGCGGCGGTAAAATTCTGAAATAGACTTTGATAGATAAGGTGAACGGAAGTTGATCGGAAGGGTAAACCCTAACATCTGTGCAACACCTATGGCCATCAGTGAATATCCCTGGAAATCAAAGTACAGCTGCATGCTGTAGGAATACATTGAAAGCCACGCAAGCGGTGTGGATATGCTCTGGAATCCGACAGTCTGCACTCCGTTCCACAGATAGTACAGTCTGTCAGCGATTATTATCTTAAAAGACATGCCAAGAATAAAGGTCCTGATGCCTTTTTCAAGCCTGCCAAGTGAAACCCTCTCAGGCATCTTAAGGTCGCTTTCTATATCCTTGAAGCTTACTATAGGACCCTGAAGAACCTTGGGAAAGAACATAACATAATTGGAAAATGTAACGATATTCTTGCACGCAGATATGTTGTTTCTGTATACATCCAGGTAATAACCGATGAGCTGTATCGTAAAGAAACCGACTCCTATGAAGGTATGATTCTTAAAGAAAAGGATCGATATGACCATAAGAGCGATCTGAAGGGCTATGCCGAAACGCGTGATAAACCTGCGCAGACTGATCTTGTCAAAGAAGCGGTCTTCTAAGATACCCGAGATAAACACTATGATGATGTTTATTAAAAGTACGGGAAAAAGCCAGATATCGTTAAGGGCATAGAAAGCCATACTGCCGGCAAGAAGAAAGTAAGGCTTTATCTTCATGGGCAGCAGAACATATATCGGAACATATATCAATATGAATATAAGTAAAAAGTTTATATCAGAAAATGTCATAATAAATTCCCAGCATTTAAATTATATGGGTTTATGTGTTCCGTGTAAATCGCAAAATCATCTCTTAAGGGCAAAAAATGACAGTATGGACAAAAAAAGCCAAAAAAATGCTAAATATTTATAATAATGTGCGCTTGTACGAGCACGATTATTGTGTATACTGATATCTTAGGGAGTAGAATGGTGGAATGATAAATGAAAAAGAAACTACTGGTGACAGCATGCTTTGCGGCAGTATGCGCATTTCTTGGCGTGCTTATCTACTCTAGATCTGACTCAGATTCAAAACAGTCTATCAATTCGATAGATTCACTTCAGACTATTTCATACGATGCTTCAACTGAATACGAAGAGGCTCTAAAAAAATTTGAAAGCGGCTGTGAAAATGCAAAGGTCATAAGAGATGATGACAGTGCAAATAATAGTATCGCGCTTGTTTTTGAAGGCACGAGCGACACCGTTATCATTGAAAAGATCATCTCTCTTTTGGATGAACATGATGTTAAGGCAACATTTGCCTTATCTGCAATGGAAGCGGCCGAAGACGAAAAGACACTCCAGCTGATAGCTCAAAAGGGGCATGATATAGCAGATGCAGGATTAAGAGGCGAAAGCAGCATGGAAGAGATGTCGGATGAAGAGCTTATCTATGACTTTACCTATTCAAAAAAAGTCTTTACCACGCTTTTAAACAAGGATACCGAGCTTTTGATGCTAGATCGCACTCTTTATACGGACTTATTGTGTTCTGCTGCAGCTGCCAGCGGATTTGACAGGCTTATAGCTGCGAGTGCGGGTCATTATCTGAACGAGACAAGCTTTAAGGAATATGAAAAAGCAAGTAACTATATTTCAAAGCAGCCGGGCGGCACCATCATCGTGATAAAGCTTGACGGATATCTCGATGCTCTTGAGATAGAGCCAAAGGTTGAAGTCAAAAAGCCTGCTGAAGACAAGAAGGCTTCGACAGATATAACTAAAGAGGAAGAGGAAACAACAAACGAGGATATTGTTAAAGTCGTCGAATGGATACTTAAGGCGATAGATGAAAACTCCAAGGAGACTGTCTTGGCTTCTTCTTTAAAAAGCATGACCAATGAAGAGTATGTGAAAGAGCTTTTTGACAATGAGGATCAGGTAAAAGCCCGTATGTATCGCGATGTAAATACTATCGAGAACATTGTCGGACTTACGTTTAAAGGCATGGTAAAAGATGAAGAGACTCTCGATAGATTGCTTGCGACGCTTGAAAAGAACAATGCAAAAGCCACGTTTTTCGTATCAAAGAAAGATATCGAAGATAATAAGGATCTGATCGTAAAGATCGCTGAAGCCGGTCATGCATTCGGAACACTCGGAACAGATGCAAGAGATCTGTCGCAATTAGACAGATACACTATATATGAAGATCTGATAAACGGTGAAAGAGCCATAAGAAGCACGGTCTCTTTAAAATGCAGATATTATATGCCCGCAGGTGATGCAAGCGATGAACTGCTCATTGCAGCCGGAGTGGCCGGGCTTACTGTAATAGTCGCACCGGACAGACTGAGTACTCAAAAGGGATCGATAAACCTCTTAAATCTTTCTGATGATTATGATGTTAGTGCACTTGACAGGTATCTGTCAAAAGCCGGATCTGAAAATATAGAGGTAGCTGATCTTACGGAGCTTATCAGACAGGCGGAGACGATACCTGTTATAGATCAGCAGGTGATTGATGAACTGCGTGATGCAAACGAAGGAAAGCTTGCATCTGATAACAGTTTTATATATACGACCGAAAAAGCGACCGTTATGTGCTTTTTTGGTGTTTCAAACAAGCCTGTTGTAAGAGATGTGCTGAATGTTCTGGATGAAAGAGGATATCAGGGAACATTTTTTGTAACGGCGGACGAAATGAAAAACTGCGGCGAGCAGATAGAAGAGATCATCGATGCGGGTCATGAAGTCGGAATTGCATATATTGAGAATAATAAGTATCCTGCTTCATTTGACAGCGTAGCGGCCTATATACTCGGTTCTATGCAGTTTCTTGAATGGAAATACGGCGTATCAACAACACTTGTGGAACAGCCCTACGGAGAGATAGCTGATGAGACCAAAGAGGCAGTATCTGCGACGGGATGCACTCTTGTAGGTCATGAGTTTTCCATGGTCCAGTCTCAGTATACTGAGAGCAGACAGGTAAGCGAATTTTACGGAAAGTATTCGGGAAAGATACATGTTCACAGAGGAAGCATAGCATATTTCAGCATGAACAGCTTTGCGGCCGACAAGGAGTTAGATGAGGACTCGGAAGAAGAGACGCTGTTAGGGGATCTTTTGAGAACATATATAAGCAGAAATATCGATACGCTTGTCTATAAGGACTATATGGGCGTATATCAGCAGTCAACAAGATATAACGTCAGAAGCTACAGCAGCGTGGCTAATACAAAATACTGCTATGTTCCGGGAAGAGGAGGAAGCAAAGCGGTAAGCTTAAACAATTCATATCTTGGAAATCTGCAGGACAGACAGGAGCAGAATGCTTATATTTTTGCAAGATATATAGGCAATCCTTCAGTTACCCGCATACCCGGCTTTAGTGACAAAGAGTGCGAAAGCATGGATAAAAAAGGATATATAACAGATGACAGGACCATATTTCTGACATTTGATGACTGGGGCAATGACTCTGATGTGAACCAGCTGCTCTATGTCCTAAATAAATACGGAGTCAGTGCAACTTTCTTTATAAGAACGAACAATGTTTCTAGCAATCCGAATCTGCTACGTGCCATTGCAGGTGAAGGCCATGCGATAGCAAGCCACACCCACTCTCACATGCAGCTGTCAGTTCCGGATACAAGTGTAACGGATGGCTATGAATATCTGGAGTTAAGCGATGAACAGCCTACGCTTGCAGCAGGCAGGAACGGAATGTATCAGGTGTTTGATACGGGATTTACGTATATGGTGAGCGGAAGTCTGAGCACACAGGATTATAAGGCCACTTCTGTAGATGAACTTGTAAATGTCTTAAGAAATGGAAGGGAAGAATTCTGGGGAATGAACAGAGTAGGAAACGGAACGTGCATAGTCATGCATATGTCACCGGATGCCGTTTATACGGCGGAAGCACTGGATATCATGATACCTGAGTGGCAGTCGCAGGGATATACGTTCAACAGACTGGATGATTATCTTAAGTAGAAACAGAAAGCAAGCAAGATGGAATTCCTAGATAAGATAAGAAAAAAGAGAAACGGAAGAGTAAATTCAGAGGATATACTGTTAAGAGAAAAGCCTGACAGACGACTCCTCTCATACGTGCCTGACAAGACTGAGGAGCGCATGCCTACCGATCGAAGAGGATCCACGGTCGGAGAAGGCGGCGACACCTATGAGGATGTACTGCAGTTTAAGAAATCCGGCATCAGATTCATGGTGAATTTTGAAGTCGTTCTTACAGCGGGTCTTGTTAATAAGATAAGCTGCAAGGGAACAGCTGTGGATGTATCCAATACCGGTATGCTGATAAGGTTTACCAAGGATAACGGTGAGGTTGTAAAAAAGGCTGATGCTCTTATGGCACGCTTCACAGTAGTTCCGGGCAGTATGCCGGAAGGCTATGAGATGAATGTGAAGCAGCAGGTTAAGGTGGCGAGGATCATTGAAAACAAAGATGATGATGACATGCTGTGTGCCGTGAACTTTTCAAAGCCTCTTTCGGATTATGCCGCAGTCAACAAGGACAGATACATGCTCACAGTATCTGCGATACTTCTCGGCTTCATAAGCTTATGTATCGTTCTCATGCGTGCAGAATCGATCATATATTTCAAATTTAACAAGTGGCTGTATCTTTACAGCATCATTACAGCGTTTTTTCTGCTAAGCAGATATCTGTTCGGAGCTTTATACCGTCCGGTCAAGATAGATCCGGATTTTACTCCGGGCGTGACCGTTATCATTCCATGCTTTAACGAGGAGGAATGGATACAGAGGACCATACAGAGCTGTATCAATCAGGATTATCCTGTCGACAAGTTGGAGGTCATTGTTGTTGATGACTGCTCGACCGACAGATCGGTGGAAAAGGCAAACGAGATAATCGAAGCCTTAAAAAAGGAGTCGCATGACAGATACTTTGTTGAAGGAAGGATATCTTGTCTTGTACAGGAGCAGAATCTGGGAAAAAGAGATGCGCTTGTCAGAGGTGTTTTAGAAGCCAGACATGATCTTGTTGTATTTGTTGATTCCGATTCTTTCCTTGATCCGTTTGCGATAAGAAATCTGGTCCAGCCTTTTAAGGATCCCAAGATGGGAGGTGTGGCAGGAAGAACGGACGTTGCCAATACATATACGAATGCACTTACCAAGATGCAGTCTGTAAGATATTATATAGCATTTCGCATCATGAAGGCTGCTGAAGCTTACTTTGACTGCGTAAGCTGTCTGTCGGGACCTCTTTCATGCTACAAGAAAGAGATAATAATGGAAAATAAGGATGCATGGCTCAATCAGCGCTTTTTAGGTCAGAAAGCCACATTCGGCGATGACAGGGCTATGACGAATTTTGTCTTAAGCAAGCACAGGACCTCTTATCAGGACACTGCCGTCTGCTCTACCATCGTTCCCAATAAGCACAAGGTATTCCTTAAGCAGCAGATGAGATGGAAGAGAAGCTGGCTGAGGGAATCTTTGATAGCAGGAAAGTTTATCTGGAAAAAGGAGCCTTTCGCAGCGGTATCCTTCTATATGGGACTGATGGTACCGATAGCAGCTCCGATCGTAGTCATCTATAACCTTATCTATGTACCGTATACACAGCATATATTTCCGACAACATTCCTTGTAGGTCTGTTTCTCATGTCTATGATGATGAGTATGGCTCAGCTTCTTCTACGAAAGAGTTCGACATGGATTTACGGAATGATCTTCTGTATATACTATGAGCTTGTTCTTTTGTGGCAGATGCCTATCGCATGGTTCACCTTCTGGAAATCAACGTGGGGAACCCGCATGACTCCCAGTGATATCAAAGCTGCGGAAAAAAAGATAAGAAAGAGAATGAGCCAGTACAAAAACAGGGAGTATATAAGCGTGCAGGAATTTGCTGAAGCCGTAGGTATCAGCGACAGATATATTTATGAGCAGATACAGACCGGACTTGCTCCGTTCGTTGTTATGGTTGGTGACACTGAGATGCTAAGACCCGAGGGAGTGGAAGTGCTATTTATGGATGACGAGGATCAGGATATCACTCAGAAGGAGGCGCAGCATGTATAGGATAGAGACGCCGAAAGATCTGAGAAAGTGTATAAGATCGATACTGCAGCTTTCAGTACTGCTCTTTGTTCTGTATATTCTTATAAGAGTCTTTGTGACCTTTAACGAATACAGACCATACAATGAAAATGACATAAATGTTGTATCGGGAAAAGATCACGGATTTGTGGCATTATCATATATCGGCACCGACAGAGAGGGAAATCAGACTCTTATCTCGTCAGAAAGACTAAACGAGCATTTCAAGGCTATGCATGATCTGGGATATGTGACTGTCACTCAAAAGGATGTTGAAAATTACTACAACGAGGGCAGACCGCTTCCCGACAAGGCACTGTTTCTCATGTATGAGGACGGAAGAAAAGATACAGCGATCTATGCCCAGTCTGTAATGGAAAACTACAATTACAAGGCGACGATGTTTACATATGCCGAGAAATTCAGGAGCAGGGACGGACACTTTTTAATGCCTAAGGATCTTGCCGATCTTGTTAAAAACGGTTACTGGGAGATAGGCAGCAACGGTTATCGCTTGGGATATATCAATGTTTTTGACAGGTATCACAGGTATATAGGCCAACTTACCAGTACTGAGTATTCGGACATGGTCAGGTTCCTTGGCAGAGACTATAACCATTTCTTAATGGACTATATAAGAGATGAGAATGATATTCCGATAGAATCAATCGATGCTATGAGGCGACGTATCAGCGGTGAATATGATCTCATGAAGAATGAGTATACACAGCTTTTGGGATATGTGCCGCAGGCTTATGTTCTCATGCATGCCAATACGGGTGCATTCGGAGAAAACAGAAGAGTCAGTGCTGTCAATGAGCAGTGTATCGCAGATACATTTCAGATGAATTTCAACAGAGAAGGATATTCATGGAATAACAAGGAAAACAGCATCTATGATCTGACACGTATGCAGCCTCAGGCATACTGGTATACGAATCATCTTCTTATGAGGATAAAATATGACATTGATGAAACGGATGCCGCAAACATCACTTTTGTGGAGGGAGACACTTCGCAGAAGCAGTTCTGGGAATGCGAGAAGGGAGCGGTCGAGTTTAAGCCGCAGCTCATCGCACTCACTTCCTTGCCGGAGGATGAAGGCGTATTAAGATTCAAGGCAAAGACGGATCTTGAAAACATTGCTTTAAGCACGTATTTTACCGGAAATATCATCGGAAGCCAGGCAGTCGAGCTTTGTGCAAATAAGGACAGGAGCAAGATGATATGCGTGGAATACATGAATAATGTCATGTATCTTAAGCAGAACGGAGAGATACTTGAACAGGTCGACATGGATGATTTCGATGAGCTGGAAAAGATATCTGTTGAAGAAGATAAGAGAGATACTCTTGTCGGTGAATATGAGGCATTTGCAAGAAGAGCCGGGAGCCATAACGAATCAGTGGAATATAAAAAGCTCAAGGCGCAGGCGCAGGCTCTTGAAGCAAGATCTGTAAGGGAAGGCGCAAAGGAATACAAGAGGACTTTCCAGATCTCCGATCCGGGCAACAGAAAGATAGATATAATACTTAAGGATAACAAAATAACAGTTACTGTCGATGACAAGCCCATGTGGGATAAATACGAACTTGATGAGACTGATCCCGGAGACATCTGTCTTTCATGCGCATGGGGAGATTTCAGATACAGCCAGAGAAATATAGCCGATGATGTATATGACGGAGTATTCAGTAAGATAGTTATAAAGGATCCGGATACAGACACCGAGATATACAGCAATCTGTACAAGGGCAAGCAAAAGGCTTCTAACGCCGTGGCCGGATTCTGGGACAGCCTTATAAACTGGTTCATCAAAAACCTGTAATATAAGGACATTGAAATAGGATGAATATCAGTATATACTAAATAGGATGGATTATCGTATGTACAATAGGAGATATTTATGAGAAACGTAGCACTTATCACAGGTATAACAGGACAGGACGGTTCTTATCTAGCGGAGTTCTTGCTTGAGAAGGGATATGAGGTTCACGGGCTTATGCGTCGTCATTCGATCGCAGGCACAGAACGTATCGATCATCTTCTCAGATCATCATATAACGGAGTAAAACTGTTTTTGCATTTTGCAGATACGACAGATTCAAGCTGCCTCGGCAGGATAATATCAGAGATAAAACCCACAGAGGTATATAATCTTGCGGCTCAGTCACATGTAGGGATCTCTTTTGAGGTTCCGGAGTATACGGCTGAAGCTACAGGTGTGAGCACATTAAAGCTTCTTGAGGCAATAAGGCTTTACGGCGGAAACTGCCGTTTCTATCAGGCATCGACTTCAGAGCTTTTCGGAGGTCTTCCCGAGACTGCACCCCAGTCGGAAAAGACACCTTTTTATCCGAAGAGCCCATACGGCGCTGCAAAGCTCTACTCATACTGGATAACCGTAAACTACAGAGAATCCTACAACATGTTTGCATGCAACGGCATTCTCTTTAATCATGAATCACCCAGAAGAGGCGAAAATTTCGTAACAAGAAAGATAACTTTGGCTATCGCAAATATCATGGCAGGAAATCAGGAAAAGCTTTCTCTTGGAAACATGAATGCAAAGCGTGACTGGGGATTTGCGGGAGACTATGTCAAGGGAATGTGGCTCATGCTGCAGCAGGATACGCCCGGTGATTATGTTCTTGCAACAAATGAGACTCATACAGTAAGAGAATTTGTTGAAGCAGCCTTTGGCGAACTTGGCATAAAGATAGTATTTGAAGGAAGCGGCGTTGATGAAAAGGGTATCGATGAAGCAACAGGCAGAGTGCTTGTGGATGTAAATCCGCAGTTCTACCGCCCCGCAGAAGTAGAATTCTTATGGGGAGACTGCACCAAGGCCGAGAATACACTCGGATGGAAGAGAGATATAGATTTCAAGGGACTTGTAGCTATGATGATGGATGCCGATATGAAGGCGATCTGTGGCAAGAGCTGTGAAGAATACAAGAACGGGAAATAATTAAACTATGATAATGGTTTTACTAAACTGGCTCTATATTGCAATGACCTCGTTTGGAACGGGGATTGCCGTATTGAGCTTTTTTAGTTGGATTTTTGAAAGAAAAACTGAAGAAAAGCCTTTTTTCATCATACTTGCGGGACTGATTTTCAATACCGTTTATGCTCAGACATGGAGTCTTTTTGGCGGTGTAGGTGTTGCTGCAAATATTGTCCTGATGCTCATAAGCATCATATCAGTCCTTGCATTAAGAGACAGAGCAAAGGCAAGTATAAAAGGTCTGTCTGAGAGAATAAAGAACACACATATACTGGCATATATCTATCCCGTACTCATCATTTTGTTCGCTTACGGCTCATCTCGAGGCTACATACATTATGATACGAGCCTGTATCATGCTCAGAGCATCAGATGGATCGAAGAGTACGGAGTAGTTAAGGGTCTGGCGTGTCTGCAGCTGCGATTCGGATACAATTCAAGCGCATTTGCTCTTACGGCACTGTACAGTTTTGCGGACATCTTTGTTCAGTCGCTGCATACGACTGCAGGATTCTTTTGTCTTCTCGGGGCATTTCAGGTCTCGGATGTCTATGTTGTATTCAAGGAAAAGAGAGTCAGACATTCTGATTTTATAAGGATAGGTCTTATGTTTTATCTGGGGCTTATCTTTAAGGAGATGGTATCTCCTGCGAGTGATTATTATGCACAGATACTCATATTTTGTGCTGTCATAACATGGCTTGATAATCTGGAAGGTGACAGAAAAAGATCGAAAGAAGCTCCTGCAGATCTTCAGGATATATATCCCTATGCAATGATAAGCATACTTCTCGTATTTGCGGCTACAGTCAAGTTTTCTATAGCCTTGCTTGTCCTGCTTGCGATAAAACCTGCTGTCATGCTCATAAAAAACAGATATATAAAGCAAATGATCGCTTCGCTTCTGGCAGGTGTAGCTACATTGCTGCCGTTCTTTATAAGAAATGTACTGATATCCGGATGGCTGATTTATCCGTCAACTTTTATCGATCTTTTTGATGTGGATTGGAAGATACCAAAGGGTGTGGCTCAGTACGATGCCATGGAGATAGGAGTATACGGAAAAGGTATAAATGACGTTACAAAACTTGATATGCCCATAACTGAATGGCTTCCTGAATGGTTCAGACACCTGTCTTTGGTTGAAAAGGGATGGGTCGGCCTTACCGCTATATGTCTTGTGGCAGGAGTCATATATTTTATATATAAACTGATAAAAAAGAAGGTCGATGCAGATATCCTTTTAGTATTCATCGTGCTTTTTATATCTTGCATGTTCTGGTTTTTCAGTGCTCCTCTTGTCAGATACGGATACGGCTATCTGACATCTATCCCTCTTTTTGTTGACGGATGCCTGTGCATGGAGCTTGTTGAAAGATCAAATGATAAAAGATCTCTTTATATCGCATTCCTTATAGTCTTTGGCATTATGGGACTTTATCGCCTAAAGACAGTCGGATATGATATAATAAGTACGTTGAAGCAGCCTTACTATCTGACGCAGGCAGACTATGAAGACTGGCCTGCAAAGGAGTATGAGCTTAAGCCCGGAAGGATCATATATGTTCCCGAACAGGATGCTCTTATAGGCTATGACAAATTCCCCGCATCTTTGATGACTATCGATATTCAGATGAGAGGGGATGATTTTAAGGACGGCTTCAGATATAAGGATTATGATGCATGGCTAGAAAATAGCCGCTCAAATAATGAATAAAATTACCCGGAGGTATTAAAAATGTCCAGTCTTACAAAGCAAGACAAGATATATGTTGCAGGTCACAGAGGACTTGTCGGATCTGCAATAGTCAGATCGCTCAAAAGGAGCGGTTACACAAACATCATAGGAAGGACGCATAAGGAACTTGATCTTACCGATCAGAAAGCCGTAAGAGATTTCTTTGAGGCAGAAAGACCGGATGTCGTCGTACTAGCGGCAGCAAAGGTTGGAGGTATAAACGCAAACCAGACGATGCCGGCAGAGTTTGCATACGAGAACATGCAGATACAGTGCAATGTCATTAAGTGCTGTCATGATTACAAGGTAAAGAAGCTTTTGTTTTTGGGAAGCACATGCATATATCCCAAGATGGCACCTCAGCCGATTCCGGAGGATGCTCTTTTGACTGGTCCTCTTGAGGTGACAAACGAAGCCTATGCAATAGCAAAGATAGCCGGGATGGAGATGTGCAGATTCTTTAAGAAGCAGTACGGCGATGATTTTATCAGCTGTATGCCGACAAATCTTTACGGTCCTTATGATAATTATGATCTGAGCAATTCTCATGTTCTTCCTGCGATGATCAGAAAATTCCATGAGGCAAAGATAAATAATGCGCCAAGCGTTGAACTATGGGGAACAGGTTCTCCTTTACGTGAGTTTCTCTATTCCGACGATATGGCAGATGCATGTGTATTCCTTCTTGAGAATTACAGCGGAGAAAGACATGTAAATATCGGTACGGGCAAGGAAGTAACGATAAAACAGCTTGCCGAGCTTGTAAAGAAGATCGTTGGATTTAACGGCGACATAGTATGGAATTCTGATATGCCTGACGGAACACCGAGAAAGCTTGCAGATGTGAGCAAGCTGCATTCGCTTGGATGGACTCACAAGGTAGAGCTTGAAGAAGGCGTAAAACTGGCTTATGACTGGTTTAAGGAAAACGTTGAGGACGCGAGACTATAAGAGAGGCAGGGTATAAATCATGAAAGTATACGGAGTGATCATGGCAGGAGGCGGAGGCACCAGGTTCTGGCCTTTATCAAGAGCAGACAAGCCAAAGCAGTTTTTAAACCTTTCGGGAAAGAATGCAATGGTGGTGGATGCGGCTCAAAGACTGGCCAAGGTCGCTGACAAGGAAGATATTTTTGTGGTTACGAATGTAAAGACAGCACAGGCGACGATCGATCTTACAAAGGATATCCTTAAGCCCGATCATATCCTTGCCGAGCCGGCGGCCCGCAATACAGCTGCATGCATAGGATATGCGGCAATGGAGATAATAAGGAAATATGAAGACGGGATAATGGTTATCGTACCTTCAGACCCGTTTATAAAGGATGAGGATAAGTTTGCGCTTGTTTTAAGCAAGGCCGTATATGCCGCAGAGGAAAACGACAAGCTCGTAACAGTCGGCATCAAGCCTACATTCCCTGCAACCGGATACGGCTATATCAAATACAATGCCGATGATGACAATGTCGCAAAAAAAGTATACGAATTTGTTGAAAAACCTGATCTTGAGACTGCCAGTGAATATGTTGACAGCGGAGAGTATGCATGGAACAGCGGCATGTTCATATGGAAGGCATCAACAATACTCAAGTATTTTGAAAAACTCCTTCCCGACATATACAGATATCTTGTAAGGATCGGAGATGCAATGGGAACCGACAGAGAGCAGCAGGTCCTTGACGAGCTTTATCCCGAGATACCGAAGATATCGATCGACTACGGCATAATGGAACGTGCAGAAGGCGTTCTTATGCTGGAAGGCGATTTCGGCTGGAATGATGTGGGCAGCTTTGATGCCTTTGATCAGATACATGAAAGAGATGTTGACGGCAATGTGATACTTTCGGATGTCAGTCTGATTGACTGCGATGACAGCATTTTTTACAGTACACAGAAGGGACATCTTATAGCTGCGCTTGGCATTAAGGATATAGTTGTCGCTCATACCGATGATGTTACGCTCGTATGTGCCAAGGACAGAGCCCAGGATATAAAGCTGTTTGCTGATAAACTGAAGGAAGAAGGAAAGGAGAGGTATTGTTAAAGACAAAACTTATCGTTATCCAACATTATGTGAGATTGAGCGTTAAGTGGTGTTTATTCTCAATGCTGACCGGGGCTGTCTGCGGATTACTCGGAACAGGCCTTTATTTCTTTGTGCAGTGGGCAAATGAGATAAGAAGCAGCTACAGCTGGCTTTTACTGTTTCTTCCCGTTGCCGGTCTGATAATCGTAAAGACATATCATATGTTTGACATACATGAGGATAAGGGAACTGACCTTATCTTCGATTCGGTAAGAAATGCCCAGGCCATACCGTTTAAGATAACGGTGGTCAGCTTTCTTTCAACCGTGTTTACTCATCTTTTCGGCGGTTCTGCCGGAAGAGTCGGTGTTGCCATTCAGATGGGAGGCAGCATTTCTTCAAACCTAAGCAGGATATTCAAGCTAAATCCAAAGGACAGGAGTCTGTTTGTGATGTGCGGAATGGCGGGACTAATATCCGCGCTTTTCGGAACTCCTCTGATGGCGGCATTTTTAAGCATGGAGGTCATAAGCATAGGAGTTATCTACTATGCCGCTCTGCTTCCATGTCTATTGACTTCTCTGACATCCTATTTTGTAGCGATCTCATTAAATGTCGTTCCCATGAGATACAGCCTTACAGAGATCCCTCTGCTGGGGGTTGAGTCTGTTATAAAGATCAGCTTTTTTGGTGTCTCGTGTGCAGTGGTCAGCATAATGTTTTGCGGAGCGATGAAGCTTTGGGGAGATACAGTAAAGAAGCATATTGAAAACCAGTATATCCGCATACTTATCGGTTCTGGGATCATCATAATACTCACTCTTTTGTCAAGAAGCCAGGTATACAACGGATCGAGTGCATCGCTTTTAAATCAGGCGATAAACTACGGTCAGGCACATCCCTATGATTTTCTGTTAAAGATCCTGTTTACTGCGATAACTCTTCAGTCGGGCTATAAAGGCGGAGCCGTATTTCCTGCACTTGTCATCGGAGCAACATTTGGGTGTACTTTCGGATGGTGGCTGGGACTCCCGGTGGAGTTTGCCGCTGCAGTAGGAATGGTAGCGGTCTTTTGCGGAAGCGTTAACTGTCCGATCGCGAGCATCTTTTTGGCTATCGAGGTATTCGGGGGAGGCGGCATAGTTCTCTTTGCCATAGCGTGTGCGATAAGCTTTGTATTCAGCGGATATTTTACTGTATTCCCGGGACAGCAGTTTGTTTATTCGAAACTGCGCATCGAATACAAGCATTCGACCATGCGAAATGTTGAAGAGGATGATTTTGATTAGTTTGCCAAGTAAATTTTATTCTGATAAAATGTAGGTCAGTATTATTGCAGGGCAGAGTATGTTTATTTTAGGAATCTTTTTAATACTTTTGCTGCCGTTTGCTGTTGGAACGGTAATGAATTTTATAACCAGACAAAAAGGGACTAATCAGATTGAAACATATTTGATTGGTTTTTTTTCGCTTTTTTTGATACAGGGCATCATCTTTAACCTTCATAACTTTGCGGGTATGAATTTTTCAGGATGCTGCACGATCTTTTCTGTGATCACTTATGTATTTTTTGGTCTTTTTGTCCTGATCGCTGTCTTTGGTTTTTCTGATTACATAGCATGCGGATTTAAAAAGCCAAATATAAGAAAGGATGAGAGGATCGTATATGCCTTTATGCTCATAGCCATAGTCGTTGTTATAGTAAGGGTTGTGATGCTATACGGATTCGAGAGGGACGATCTTATGCTCGAGACAGTGAGGATAAACTGTCTTACATCCACTGTAAACACTTACAATCCGCTCACAGCAAGACCTTATGAGCTGGGACTTATAGGTTCAAAGAAGCTCGTGACGCTGCCGCTGTATTATACATACTGGTGCATGACATACAAAATAGGTCCGAGAGACCTTCTTTACATGGTATGTGAGCTTCAGGGGGTATTTGTCGTTATAGGCTCCTGCGGCTGTGCAATGAGACGCATACTTAAGACAAACAAGAAAATGTATGTGTATCTAATGTTTGTAGCCGTGCTCCTTGCATCCGGAGACTATTTTAAAGGGGCTGTAGGATACAGAGTTTTGTGGAATGCATATAACGGTGATACCATCGCTTCAACCGCAGTACTTGCTTATATAATATATCTGATCCTTGATATATACCGCCTTGAGAGAGGCGACTACGGAGATACATCATGGGGCAGAAGACTTATAAGAGTCTTTAAGATACTTCTGTGCTTTGCATGCACATTGTTCATAACTGCGATCCCGACAGGAATACTGATAATACTGTTGTGCCTGATCACGATGATAATATGTGCGTCAGTCAGATTTGCAAGGGAGGAGAAGTCATGAAAGAGATAATCGACATCATGCTAAGATACTTCTCCGATTCCAAACTTGCGGGAAGCTATTTTTTACTGTTTTTAGTGAGCATAGTGCTCCTGTATTACATGAACAGGCAAAAGAACAGATGGTTTATCATGTACGGGATCTTGCTGCTTGTCGTTGTAGTAATGAACCCTGTGAGTGTATGGCTGATGGTACAGGTCTTTCCATCACTCATTTCCTACGGGCCGATAACAATGCTTGTTCCGATACTTATCTATATACCTTTTGCTGCTGCGGAATTAAATGAGTCGTTAAAGGAGATAAGGATAAGAAGGATCGTAACTGTCATCCTCGTATTTTTGATATTCATCTGCGGAAATATGTGCGGCATGGTCAAGGACTATTCCGTTTCTGACAGCAATGTCACGGATGCAGAAGAGCTTGATGTGGTCAGATGTCTTGATGAGGCAAAGCCCAAGATGGTTCTTGCGGACGAAGCTGTCATTCCCGCTATATCAGCAAGGGGAAAGGCGATACCGCTCTTTTATGGCAGGGATCTATGGACTGCAAATATGGATACCGGGATAATGGACGGGTATAACGAAGAGGCATACGCATTGTTTGATGCCATGAAAAACTCAAAGGAGAATGCCGACTTTATAGCAGATACTGCTTACGAATACAGATGTGATATAATAGTCATGGATAATTTTGAGGATGCACCCACAAGGCTTGGCAGCTACAGACTTATTAATACTACGCAGAATTATCTTATATACAGACTTGACGGTGATATGTGATATCTTGGAGGAAACCTATGAAATTGCTTAGTGTCATAGTTCCGTGCTACAACGAAGAAGACAATGTTTTTCCCTTTTACGAGGAACTCATGAAAAACAAAGAGTTCTTTGATAAGCGCGGACTTGATATCGAGATCATATATATAAATGACGGCTCAAAGGATGAGACGGTCAATAGAGTAAAAGAGCTGCATGAAAAGGATGAGCGCGTAAAGTTAGTGTCATTTTCGAGAAATTTCGGAAAAGAGTCTGCAATATATGCCGGGTTTAAGAAGGCCAAGGGCGATTATGTTGTCATGATGGATGCAGATCTTCAGGATCCGCCCGCTCTCTTGCCTGAGATGTTTGGCTACATCGATGAGGGTTATGACTCTGTGGCGACAAGAAGAGTCAACCGCAAGGGCGAGCCTCCTATAAGATCCTTTTTTGCACGTATGTTTTATCGTCTGATAAACAAGATGAGCAAGACAGAGATCGTGGACGGTGCAAGAGACTATCGCCTTATGACAAGACAGGTCACGGACTCGATACTTTCGATGTGTGAATACAACCGATTCAGCAAAGGCATCTACGGCTGGGTAGGCTATGAGACAAAGTGGGTTGAGTTTGAAAATATAGAACGGACAAGAGGCGAGACAAAGTGGAGCTTCTGGGGACTTTTCAAATACTCGCTGGAAGGGATCGTGGCATTTACGACCGCGCCGCTTTCGCTCGCATCATTTATGGGAGTGCTGTTTTGCTTTTTTGCATTTATACTGATCATATTTATCATAATCAGGACCTGCGTATTCGGTGATCCTACAAGCGGCTGGCCGTCACTTGTCTGCATCATCTCTTTAATAAGCGGTGTACAGCTTCTGTGTCTGGGCATCATGGGACAATACCTGTCAAGGACATATCTTGAGGTTAAGAAAAGACCTTTATACTTTGTCAAAGAGGAAATAGACTGACTGTATGGCAACACGTTTTAATGATGAAAACTACATGAATGAGACCAT
>CADAPR010000032.1:0-10146 GCA_902789785.1 uncultured Lachnospiraceae bacterium | reverse complement strand
GCATATAAAGCATACTATTGCATAACAGACGGACAGGACAGATATCAGAGAAGCTGTGATTTCTATATCACCTTTAATGAAGCAGACCACCCCAACGGCATGGATTATTACAATGCATACACATGGGGACAGTTTCTTTTAGATGATAAGATGATAGAGCATGTCATGGACTTTGGAGGCAAATATAATGAGGACGAGATAAAAGCAGCCGTGACTTCGCGCATGATGAGTGATTATCGTATCCTTACCGTTATCGTGAGCGGGACCGATACAAGAAAGATAGAGGCGATCTATGAGGCATATAAGTTTGCAATGCCTCTGTTTGCACAGGATGTCGAGGAGATAACAAGCATAAGTGTGTGGTCAGAAGATGATATGACAAAGATTAACGACCATACGCGATCTTTTAATGCTGCGATATTGGGAGCGATACTGGGATTGTTTTTCTCATCGCTTGCGTGGGCTTTGTATTACTGCATGGATGACAGGATATATACGCAGTCGGACTGGTGCAGGAGATTCAAAGACATAGCATTTCTTGGATATGACTGTGAGATCTTTGATAAAGAGTCTGATAAGGATCCTAATATAAATGATGATGAGATACTGTTTTTGGATTGGGGAGAACATGCGACTGCTGCAGAGTATCTTATCAATGAAAAGAAGAACAACAGAATTGATGTAAAAGGAATAAAGCTTGTCGACTGCAATGAAGCATTTTTAAGGAAGTATTACGGCAGATCAAAAGGCTGACAGTCTGTTTTGGTTGTGGTTCTGCTTGATAGTTAATATTCTTGTACTGGTGTTGGGCGTGATCGGACTTCTTGGTGTGGTAGCATTCGGAGCTGAGGGATTCGGAATCCTTATTTTTTCTCTTGTTGCTGAAGTCGGTATGATCGCAGGTCTTGCTATTCTTCTTTTAATGAAGAAAAAGTTTATGCTAATGTGGAGGAAGATGTAGGTCCACATGCTAATGATTTTGAAGGATTGTTGGAACACATACGTACATTTGAAAACAGTGCTCAGGAATCAATAAATGAGATGAAAAACATTATGTTACAACATTTATTGCTCCAAAGGTTCAATGATTTATGTATCATCTGATAAAATCATGCAAATCGAGAGTGTAAATAATTTTGTGCAAACTCCTAAGATTGATGTTGAATATCTTGTAGGTGTATATAGAACTGTAAGGTACATAAGGTTTTTATGATTTGACATAACAAATCCAGGCTGTCAATCGGCAGCCTGGATTGCTTTATAGAATCTTTGTATCATTCCAAAGCTGCCGGAGTTATTCTGTCTCCAAAATAGATACAGAACTGATTAAGCGTCTGTCCCCAATTCCAAGGAGCGCCTGTCCATTTCTTTGTTATATCCATCATGGCCAGATAAATGCTTTTGAAAAGGGCATCGTCGCTTGGAAATATCGACTTTGCCTTTGTGACTTTCCGTAAGCCGCGGTTGAAGTTCTCTATAGCATTTGTGGTATAGATGATCTTGCGGATCTCCTCAGGATACTTGAGGTATGTTGATAACTGAGGCCATTTATTCCGCCATGAGCTTACAGAGGAGGGATATTTCTTGCCCCATTTATCATCAAGTTCGTCCAGGGCTTCCAGAGCTGCATCTTCTGTAGGAGCCTAATATATGGCTTTAAGATCCTTCACAAATGGTTTTAGATCCTTGTAATTAACGAACTTGGTAGTATAACGTATCTGATGGACTATACAGCGCTGCATTTCAGCCTGCTGGAAGACTGCGCCTATGGCATTTCCGAATCCGGTAAGGCCATCTACAGACGCTATCATGATATCTTCGACACCGCGGTTCTTGATCTCATTCAGGACGCCAAGCCAGTATTGGGCGTTTCCTTGCCCCCGATCCACATGCCAAGAACCTCTTTGTTACCGGTGAGCCTTACGCCAATAGCATCGTATACAGCTTTCTTGATGGTCTGATTTTCCTCTCGGACATGAAAGTGAACAGCATCCATGAAACTATGGCGTATTTCCGCTCTAATGGCCTGTTCTGCCACTCCCTGGCGATAGGAAGTATGTGGTCGGGCATATGGGAGATCATCTCAGCTGAGGCTTCTACGCCGTATACATCGCGAAGATGAGCAGATATATCCTAGTGGTCATCCCATTGGCGTACATCGAGAGCATCTGATTCTCGATGTTTGAAATATTGGTCTGGTTTTTCTTAACAGCCTGCGGTTCAAACTTGCCTTTTCTGTCCCGCAGGATATCGAGATCGATCTCTCCGAGGGAGGAAACAACCCTTTTCTTGCTGTATCCGCTACGGCTGTCATCGGTCTCTTTGTTTTTGGAGTCGTACTTGGAATAACCAAGTTTCTCGTCCATTTCCGCTTCCAACATACCCTGAAGCGTATATCCGAGGAGGTCCCTGAGCATTTCCTGTACATCCTGGGCATCTTCAGGATGATAGTGCTCAATGAGACTGTTGATGAATGCTTTTCGCTCCGGTGAGAGCTTTCTTGATCTTGCCATAAAAATATCCTCTTGGATTAATATTTTTTCTAACATCAATTCAAGAGGATAGTTATGTTAACTATTTAGTTTACACAACATTTTTTACAGTCTCACAGCAGTTCCTTTTTTGCGATCATTAATTTCATAATTGTATTTAGCGAAGAGAAGCTAGTATAGATGCACCTAAAACAGAATACATAATTATTGAAATTACTATAAAGATCAACATCCAAATTAATTGAGCTTTTGCCCAATTAGCTTTTGATGCTGGTGTACTTCCACTAAATGCCCAAACAAAAAGCATTATTAATCCAACACAAGGAATACACATTAATAAAATTGTAACTATCCAATCGCCAACGCTAACTGGTGTTTCATTTCCAGACTGATTATACATATCGTTTCCCTCCATTAAAAAGATTTATGAAAACATTATATATTGTGTTTATATAATTGTAAATTGTTAATAAATTAATCTTTCAATTAATTGATTATATTCTTGATGAATCGATGCTAATAAATTATTGGGATTATATACCATTGGTTCTATTCTTGGGAAAGAATACTTCATACGGAATATATATGTGATAATTGTAGCCACAGATACTACTATTACTAAATTTTGATATTTACTATTAATGGTATCGCATAAGTAATGCTGTCGAAAAAACGAGAGTATTAGTAAAACCCATAGTATTACTGTTGGATTGTACTGTATTGCCTCTTGAAAATGCAATTGAATTAATGAAGCAAATGCACGAGTCAGTCCACACCCAGGGCAAGGAAAACCAACTAATAATATAAAAGGACATGAACTGTTAAAGAATAATGCAGTTACAAACCAAAAAAGAAAAATAAACGTTATTAGTATAGCATTATGTTTAATATCTGTTATAAACTTTCTTTTTGCACGATTTATAATGTTACCAAATTTATCTTTCATCGATAGTTTGTATAATAGAATTTGAGCTTTTAGAACCATCCTTTATAATTTTCTACATACATATACTGAAATTCTTCATCAGACTTTGTGAGATATATTATACCTTCTACAAGTCCTATAATAGACATAACAGAAGCGCCTATTCCGCAAGTAGCCAGAGAAACAACTATCATAATTATTCCTTCTGTTTTATAACCTAAATAGAACTTATGTATTCCTAATGCACCTAAAAATATTCCCAATAGACCTGCTGTCAATTTATCTTTTTGATTCATATAATCCTCCAAATCTAATACATCTCATATTAGTACTTACAACAATATGTATAACACGATTAATCTAATATTTTAATGATAAAAGCATCTTGAATGTGAATTCTAACAATGGGCGACCCTTGAACGTATCTAATTACATAACATCCTGCAATCAGAATAGCTAATACAAAACATGAATAATCAAAGGCTTTTTTAGAAAGCTTTAATACTCCTATACTATATAATAAAAATATAACAATAGCTATTGGTATAATAGGCCATAGTGGGTGAAAGTAGAATGCCTTTACAAAATCACCTTTGAGAACATATATATATGCTCTTGTAAGACCACACATTGGACAAGGAATTCCCCCCAAATAGTCTAAGGGACACTTGTATATGCCTAAAAACGCAGAGGTCATACAAATTATAAATACTACAATTATAAAGATAGTAGTTATAATTTTATAATAGTGTTCTGTGCCATATTTCATTAAATATTTAAATCCAAATTCAACCTAATTTATTTTGTATATTGGCCATCAATAAAAACAATTTCTTCTTCTGGACCGAACGCTGTACTTCCATATGCTTTAGTTAGGGCAATAATCCAATCAATTAATGCCCAAACACCACATCCACCAACTGTAACTAATTTAAGAATACCTAAACCTATTTGTCCTCTACAGAATCTATCTATTCCAAATCCTCCCAAAAATCAAGTAAAAAGCCAAACAAATAAGTGTTTATTATACCTTTTTTCCATACAAAACCTCCTGAAATGTGTTTGTTGAATGTCGATACTGACTAGTAATATTATATTTTTACGTATACTACTCTGTCAACTGTTAGCTTCAGGATGAATAAACCACATATAGTTGGAAAGAAACAACTATTTAGAGTCGGCGGATGTTCGCCAATAATAGTCGACCAGAAATTACTAACAGTAATATGTGGTGATCATAATATCGGCACATTGACCTCTTGATTACTTTGTATTTTTCTATATGAGGGCTGTTAAGCCCTTCAGAACTAGCGATCCTTGACGGTCATCAGATATAGGAATACGCATTAACAAAACTATAACTATCCGAGCACCAAAGTTTACAGGTGTTTCATTTCTAGACTGATTATGGATGTTGGTATAGTTAACAGATGTTTATATAAGAAAATCTCAAAACGAGGAGAATTTGCCATTTCAACAGTTGATTACCATTATGTGTCATATTGTGTTATAAGATATATTTTCCCTTGTTTTGACTTTGTGAATAGCGAATGTTCATATGGAACAATATAATACATATGAAATTATAAGGGAAGGTGTAAAGCATAAAACTTCAGTGATTTTCAGCCCTTGAAATGATTTATGTGTCATCTGATAACATCTTGCAAATCTTATGAAAAAGCAAGTATGTAGATCGCGGCTTCTATATAGTAGCAGTTATGGGCGTATGCAATGTAATTCTTAATGCAATGTCAGGTCAGCTTGTTAAGGGAATCGCAAGCGCTATCATCAGTCTTGTTATTCTTTTCTTTGCTATCAAGGGTAACTGGAACGAAATGGAATAATAAGTTTTCTTATACTGAAAAGATCAATCTGCAGGGATTTGCCCTGCAGATTTTTTTATACTATAATGCATATTGGGGTTGTATGTAGCAAAAGTCCCTAGGAAGTAGAGTTTAAATGACCTTACAGGTTCTTGTATCATGCGTAAAACAGAATATCAAAACCCAGGCGGAGGTCATGAATCTTGAGTCTGATGCGATAATCATCAATCAGTGCGATGAGAGTGACTACTGCGAATATGATCACTCAGGTCACAGGATAAGATGCTACAGCTTTAATGAGCGCGGAGTAGGTCTTTCAAGGAACAAGGCGCTCGAAAGAGCCACTGCTGATATCATCCTGTTTTCCGATGAGGATATCAGATATGAGAAAGGGTATGCCGAAACTGTCATAAGAGAGTTTGAAAAACATCCGAATGCGGATATGCTTCTCTTTAACATTGATGTCGTCAAAGAGCGCAGGACATACCATATAGAGAAGGAACACAGGGTGTCTTTTAAAAACTGCGGAAGATATCCGACCTACAGTTTTGCGCTAAGAAGAGAAAAACTGATCGCCAGCGGGATAAAGTTTAACTTAAACTACGGAGGCGGTGCCAGATACGGATGCGGAGAAGACAGCCTGTTTATCATGGACTGTGTAAAAAACAGATTTAAGATATATGCCCTGCCTGTGACTATAGGAAGGGAAGAGTTCAGACCGTCTACATGGTTTAACGGGTATAATGAAAAGTATTTCTTCGACAAGGGCGCTTTGTACGTACCGCTTTACGGAGTGCTCGCAAAGCCTCTTGCGATAAGATGGCTTCTTGCTCACAGAAAAGTATTCTTTGCTGATAGATCTCAGGATATAAATACATGGCAACAAGCCTATAAGATCATGAAAAAGGGCATGAAAGAAGTAAAATGATCCTCTATACATTCGTATTTTTCATAACCTTGCTTGCGGCGATGCTTGTTCGCAGACCGCAGCCAATATATGCCGCATCGAGACAAAAGCTGTTAAACAGGATCAGTCTGGCGGCTATTTTCGATGTCCTTTTTTTGCTGTGCGCATTAAGGATCGAAGTTGGAAATGACTATATAACCTATGTTCAGAATGCACATGAGATATATGTCGGAGGCATAACTGTAACCGAACCAGGATACAACCTTGTTGTCAAGCTGCTGTTTATGATATCCGGATATGAAAATTTCCTTTTGGTATTCGCTGTCTTTGGCTGTGCTACTATTTATATCTTTTTAAGATCGATGTATGATCAGAGCCAGTCGTTTGCCATGAGCTTTATGCTGTTCATGGCTCTTGGCATATATTTCAGGTCATTTACGACGGTAAGATATTATCTTGCTCTTGCCATAGCCCTTTATTCGATAAGATATGTTTTAAACAGACAGTATCTTAGATTTGTTCTTATCATATTGATCGCAGCGCTGTTTCACAAATCGGTTCTGATAGTCATACCGATGTATCTGTTTTGTGCGCTGACATGGAAAAAATGGTTCTGTGGGTTGCTTGTTGCGGCTTCAGCTGCATTATATATTTTAAAAGATTATGTGATGGAGATAGCTCTTAAGCTTTATCCGTCATACAAGGATACGATATATCTGACGATGGGAGTCGGTATAAGGGACAGTCTTCCTGCTATCGCAAGATGCAGTCTGATCCTTGTTCTTAGCATTTTCTGCTACAGGGAAGCTATAAAGGATAATAAGGCAAATACACTGTATTTCAATATGACTATGCTGTCATTTGTGCTTTATACTGGCGGATCATTCATACCGATGGTATCCAGATTCGGATATTATCTGATAACACCTCAGATACTGCTCGCAGTCCTTCCGTACAGGTCATGGCTCTTTACAGATTTGGAGTGGAATAACATTGAAGACGTGCTTACATATACTAATCGTTAGTTTAAATCCGCATGAGAGGTTAAAAAAGACGCTAAGCAGCATCTTTTCCCAGACCTATAATGATTACAGGGTAATAATCAAAGACGGCGGATCAAAAGACGGTTCACTGCAGGAACTGATAGACAGCGGTTTTTTTAATGATCATGACAATGTAAAAATAATAGAAAAGCCAGACAATGGTATCTATGAGGGAATGAACCAGGCGATAGAAGCCATGTTTGACGAGATCGGCAGTGATGACCATTACTGTCTGTTCTTAAACTGCGGCGATACATTTCATGATGAAAGGGTTTTAGAGAGAGTTGCTCCATATCTTAAGGAATATGACAGGGACCATATCATATACGGAGATCAGTATAATCTCATTCAGCAGACTGTAGTATCCTCAACTCCAAAGATCAATGAGTTCTCGCTGTATCGAAACGTGCCATGTCACCAGGTCTGCTTTTATTCAACAGGCCTTTTCAGAAAAAGAGCGTACGAAATTAGATACAGGGTCAGAGCCGATTATGAGCATTTCCTGTATTGCTACTTTGAACTGAAGGCAGAATGTGAACATATCGATGTCATCATATGTGATTACGAGGGCGGAGGATATTCGGAAACAAAGGAAAACAGAAAAAGGAGCGCCAACGAGCATAAAGAGATAACACAAAAGTATATGCCAAGATCAGCAAGAAAATACCGTCTGATGATGCTTCTTACGCTTGCTCCCCTGCGGACAAGGATCGCAGAAAATCCCAAAACATCGCGTATATACAATTCGATCAAGAAACGTATCTATTCGAGGTAGTAATGAAAATACTCTGGTTGTGCAATGTTATCCCTCCGGTGATAGCAAAACAACTGAATACGGAAACGACAGTCAAGGAAGGCTGGATAGATGCATCGCTTAGGCGTCTTTTAAAGGATGAGAGTCAGGATATTTCAATAGGAATTGCCTGTCCTGATCCTGCTATCGATCCGCCTTTAAAGAAAGACAGGCTTTTGATCGAAGGCAAGCAGGTATGTCTTTACAGGTTCATGGAGCATACAGCATCTCCGTGGGTATATGACAAGACACTTGAAAGAGTCTTTGACAGTATCCTTAATGAATTTATTCCCGATATCATACACGTATTCGGTACAGAATACCCGCATACGCTTGCGCTTGTCAGAGCATGTGAGGATAAAGAGAAGATATTAGTATCCATACAGGGAGTGATGAGAGCCTGTGCGGAAAACTACTGCGCAGATCTGCCTGATAAGATAATCGATCAGACTACTTTCAGAGACTGGCTAAAAAAGGACAATATCAGAGCGCAGCAGCAAAAGTTTATGAAGCGCGCTGAATTTGAAAAGGAAACTCTTGAAAAGATATGTCATGTGACGGGAAGGACAGAGTTTGATAAAAAAGAAGTCCTTAAGATAAATCCAAACCTTAATTATCATTTCATGAATGAGACGCTAAGAGGCGCATTCTATGATGCTGAGTGGAAGAGTGAAAGACTTGGCAAACACATTATCTTTGTTTCCCAGGCCGATTATCCGTTAAAAGGCTTTCATCTGCTCATAGAGGCTATGCCTGATGTACTCAAGGCATTTCCCGATACACATATATCTGTTGCGGGAAACAGCATCACAGGATATTCATCCCTAAAGGAAAAGATCAAGATAGGAACCTACGGCAGATACTTAAGACAGTTAATGGAAAGATCAGATCTTGCAGATAAGGTGACTGTCCTTGGCAGGCTTGATGAAAACAGCATGAAGAAAAGATATGAAGACAGCAGTGTATATGTGTGCACTTCATATATTGAGAATTCGCCAAATTCACTGGGAGAAGCAATGTTAAGCGGAACTCCGTGCATCGCACCCAAGATCGGCGGCATACCGTCCATGGCATCAGATGACGAGGTGATGTTCTTTGAACGAGGAAACAGCGCGCAGCTTGCAGAGAATATCATTTCACTGTTTAACGATGAAGAGAAAGCAAAAAAATTGTCTCATAACAGTAAAAAGAGAGCACGCATCACGCATGATCCCGATAATAACTTTAAGAGACTTCTGGAGATTTACAAAGAGTTATGCCACGAATAACGATGATAAGCAATTTCATAAATCATCATCAGATACCCTTCTGTGAAGAGATGTATAAGCAGCTGGGAGACGGATTTAAATTTATCCAGACACAGCCCATGGAAAAGGAAAGAGCTGACATGGGATGGTCTGTTGATGAAAAGAGCATTCCATATTTAAAACTCCTGTACAAGGAGGAAGAGGAATGCAGGCTGCTAATAGATACCTGCGATATGCTGCTTGCCGGATGGCAGGAGAGAGAAGATCTTATACTGCAAAGGATAAAGCAGGGAAAACTCACTGTAAGGATAAGCGAGAGGATATACAGAGAAGGTCAGTGGAAAGCAATATCTCCCAGAGGCCTTATCAGAAAGTATAAGGAACATATCAGATTCAGGAACAGCAAAAATGTGTTTCTGCTATGCAACGGGGCATATGTGGCTTCCGACTTTAACCTGATAGGAGCATATCCAAACAGGAAGTTCAAGTTTGGATATTTCCCCAAATTCAGACCCTGCGATATGACAAAAAAGCCTCCAAAGGATGAGATACAGTTTATCTGGGCGGGAAGGTTCATGGAGCTTAAGCATCCGGAGTATGTTGTAAGACTGGCAGCGGATCTTCTGGATATGGGATATAACTTTAAGATACACTTTATCGGAAGCGGTCCCATGGAGGAGTCATTAAAAAACAGTGTCAAAGAGGGTGAGCTTGAGGACAATGTATTTTTTTACGGATTCATAAGTCCTGAAAAAGTCAGAGAACTCATGGACACCTGTCATATACATCTGTTTACCAGCAATTATCTTGAAGGATGGGGAGCGGTCGTCAACGAAGGCATGAACAGCGGACTGGCCGAGGTCGTCTGCAAAGAAGTAGGCTGCGCGCCTTATCTGATAAAGGATATGGAAAACGG
>CADAPR010000031.1 GCA_902789785.1 uncultured Lachnospiraceae bacterium | reverse complement strand
ATGCCTGTCTGCTTAAGCGCTGCAAAGGCACGCAGCTCTGCTTCCTTTTTATCGCAGCCCTGATTCTTTGGTCCGAAGCATACATCGTCAAAGACGGTGGCTTCAAAGAGCTGGTGTTCAGGATACTGGAAAACGAGTCCTACCCTGCTCCTTAGTTCCTTTATGGGATAGTCCTTGTCGGATATATCCTTTCCGTCAAAGTAGACTTCCCCACTCGTAGGTTTTATAAGTCCGTTCATATGCTGGACAAGAGTGGACTTGCCGCTTCCTGTATGACCTATAAGCCCGATGAATTCGTTGTCTTAAAGCTTATATCATTTAATGCATCTGTCTTTAATTGTGTGTCAGCATCATAGCTGTGACTTACATGATTAAATATGACCTGCATATCTTTTAAGCGCCTCTGTCAGTTCATCTATCGTAAGTATACCGTCTGGTATATCTATTCCGTTCTTTTTTAGTTCGTAGGCAAGTAACGTCACCTGCGGTACGTCAAGTCTTAGCTCTTTAAGCTTTTCAACCTGGGAAAAGATCTCTCTGGGAGTTCCCTGCATGACTACCTTGCCCTTATCCATGACTAGCACTCTGTCAGCATGTATCACTTCTTCCATGTAGTGGGTGATGAGTATCACTGTCATGTTTTCAACGTCATTCAGAGCTCTTGCGGCTCTTATGACCTCATAGCGGCCGTTTGGATCAAGCATCGCCGTAGGCTCATCCATTATGATGCATTTGGGATGCATGGCTATAACGCCTGCGATGGATACGCGCTGCTTCTGTCCTCCGCTAAGCTTATTGGGAGAGTGCTTTCTAAATGCCCACATGCCTACTGTCTTTAGACTCTCTTCGACTCTTTCCCAGATCTCCTTTGTCTCAACGCCTAGGTTTTCGCATCCGAAGCCTACATCTTCTTCAACCACCTGGCCTATGATCTGGTTGTCGGGATTCTGGAATACCATCCCGGCTCTCTGTCTTATGTCCCAGGTCTTTGTTTCATCTCTTGTATCCATGGAGTCGACATATACTTCGCCTTCAGTCGGATATAAAATGGCATTGATATGCTTTGCAAGGGTTGATTTGCCGGAACCGTTATGGCCAAGGATCGCAATGAACTCACCCTGCTTTACATCAAGATCGACTTCATCAACGGCCTTTGTGATGCCCTCGACGTTTCCTTCGTCGTCGCGTCTTATATATTCAAATGTCAGTCTGTTTGTTTTAATCAGATCCATATATATTCAATAAAAGCTCCTCTGTTAAGAGGAGCTTTCTTACTGACCTTTTTCTTTAGCTGTTATACAAGCTCAAGAACAACTTCCATTGCTCCGTCACCCTTACGCTGTCCGATCTTAACGATACGTGTGTATCCGCCGTTTCTTGAAGCGTACTTGGGAGCAACCTCATCAAATATCTTAGCTACAACGTCAACACTCTTTGTGCCGCGCTTCTTTCCTGCATTCTCTGCGGGAACTTCAGTTACGGGAACAAGTGTCTTAAGCATCTGTCTTCTTGCATGAAGTCTTGAGGGAAGGTCCTTTTTGATCTCCTTTTCAACTTCATCGTAAACAGTAACCTTCTTGCCGTCAACAACTTCCTTTACTCTCTTGCCGTCCTTGTCCTTGCGGGCAACCTTGGCTGTAACCTTGACCATCTCAAAGTTATCCTTTTCCTTTATAGCAAGAGCGATGATGCCTTCAGCGATCTTAGCTACTTCCTTAGCCTTAGCTTCTGTTGTAACGATCTTTCCTCTGTAAAGAAGTGCTGTTACCTGGTTCTTTAAAAGAGCTCTTCTCTGATCAGAGGTTCTTCCTAATTTTCTGTACTTTGCCATTTTTACTCTCCTTGTTTGGCCTTTGTGCGCTTTGGTCTTATCTTAGGCCTGAGATGCGGACCCTCACCTGTGGATTTACAGGATCCGTAGTGTTTTAATCTTCTGCCTGGTTAAGCTGAAGATCGAGTTCCTTAAGCTTTGCGAGTACTTCCTCAAGAGACTTGCGGCCAAGGTTTCTGACCTTCATCATCTCGTCGGGAGTCTTGTTCGTAAGCTCCTTAACTGTATTGATGCCGGCTCTCTTTAAGCAGTTGTAGCTTCTTACAGAAAGCTCGAGCTCGTCAATGCTCATGTCGAGTATCTCGTCCTTCTTGTCATCTTCCTTGATGCTCATTACTTCTGCATGCTGAGCATTCTCCGAAAGATCAACAAAGAGGCTTAAGTGCTCGCTGAGTACCTTTGCTGCAAGGCTTACAGCCTCATCGGGTACCAGTGAACCGTTTGTATATACATCGATGGTCAGCTTGTCATAGTCTGTAACCTGACCTACACGAGTATTCTGAACTGTTACATTAACGCGTTCTACAGGTGTGTAGATAGAATCGATCGGGATGATTCCGATAGGAAGCTCCTCGTTCTTGTTCTTGTCTGCACTTACATATCCTCTGCCCTTTGTAATAGTAAGCTCCATGTAGAGCTTGCCGCCTGATAAGGTAGCTATTACCTGGCCGGGGTTCATGATCTCAATATCAGGATCGCACTGAATGTCGCTTGCTCTTACAACGCCTTCGCCCTCGAAGTCGATATATGCTGTCTTGGGCTCGTTTGAATCGCTGTTGTTCTTGATAGCGAGACTCTTTACATTCATTATGATCTCTGTAACATCTTCCTTGACGCCGTCGATAGATGAGAATTCATGTAAAACTCCCTCGATCTTTACCTGGCTTACAGCTGCGCCGGGAAGAGATGAAAGCATTATCCTTCTAAGAGAATTTCCGAGTGTGATGCCGTAGCCTCGCTCTAAGGGCTCAACTACGAATCTGCCATACTTCTTATCTTCAGAGATCTCTGCAACTTCGATATTCGGTCTTTCAAAATCAAACACTGTAACACCCTCCTTTTTACAATCAGATGAAATGATCTTAACTTATTATTTAGAATACAACTCGACGATAAGCATCTCGTCTACAGGTACATCAATCATTTCTCTTGAAGGTAAGTTCTTAATTGTGCCCTTAAGTGCTTCAATGTCAGATTCCATCCATTCGGGGACAAGACGTCCGCCTGTTACCTCAACGATATCCTTGTATCTCTGAAGTGATCTTGCCTTTTCCTTGATCTCGATAACATCGCCTGCCTTGATAAGGTATGAAGGGATGTTTACAACCTTTCCGTTAACAAGTACGTGCTTGTGGTCAACAACCTGTCTTGCTTCACGACGTGTGCGGGCGAATCCCATACGGAAGATGACATTGTCAAGTCTTCTCTCAAGAAGCACCATAAGGTTTTCACCTGTCATGCCTTTCATCTTATCAGCCTTAGCATAGTAGTTTCTGAAAGGCTTCTCAAGTACGCCGTATATGAATTTAGCTTTCTGCTTCTCTCTTAACTGAAGAGCATACTCACTCTTTTTCTTTCCTGCGTTTGCCTTTGTTCTGTTTGATTTCTTGTCATATCCCAAGAATGTAGGATCAAGATCGAGTGATCTACATCTCTTAAGGACAGGTGTACGATTTACTGCCATTATTATTCTCCTTTAAATTATTGTTTACAGCAAAAATGCCTTCTTCCAACTATGTACAAATGATTATACGCGACGACGCTTAGGCGGGCGGCATCCGTTATGAGGAACAGGAGTTACGTCCTTAATACTGATTACGTTAAGTCCTGCTGCCTGGAGTGCTCTGATAGCTGCTTCACGTCCTGAACCCGGTCCCTTAACGAATACGTCTACAGTCTTAAGGCCATGCACAAGTGCTGCCTTTGTAGCAGTCTCTGCTGCCATCTGTGCTGCATAGGGAGTAGATTTCTTTGAACCTCTAAATCCAAGACCACCGGCACTTGCCCAGCTTAAAGCGTTTCCTTCAGCATCTGTAAGAGTAACGATAGTGTTATTGAAAGATGCCTGGATATGTGCCTGTCCATGTTCAACGTTTTTTCTAACGCGCTTCTTTGTTGTTTTCTTTGCAACCTGTTTCGCCATTTTAAACTAACCTACTTTCTTCCTGATAAATCCTGTTTTACTTCTTCTTGTTGGCAACTGTTCTCTTCGGACCCTTGCGTGTTCTTGCATTGGTCTTTGTCTTCTGTCCTCTGACAGGAAGATTCTTTCTGTGACGGATACCTCTGTAGCATCCAATCTCCTGCAGTCTCTTGATATCAAGAGCTGTCTGACGTCTGAGATCACCTTCAACGGTGTACTCGTTCTCGATAACTTCAGAGAGCTTCTTTACCTCATCGTCAGTAAGATCCCTGACACGTGTATCAGGGTTCACCTTTGCCTTTTCAAGAATTTTGTTTGAGCTTACACGACCGATACCGTAGATGTATGTGAGACCGATCTCAACACGCTTATCTCTCGGTAAGTCTACGCCTGCAATTCGAGCCATTTGTGTTCCTCCATTTTCTTTTTAATAAAACTAATTGACTGGGGCGTGGTCAAGCGCCCGGCCGGATAATAACCCGGCTTATCCGATACTGTGTAACATTATTCTCGGTATCAAAAAGTAATATCCCGCAGGCATTCGCCCCGATCTATTATCTTTCATTAAATAACGAACATAATGCGACAGGTGATTAACCCTGTCTCTGCTTGTGCTTGGGATTCTCGCAGATGATCCTGATAGATCCCTTTCTTTTTATAACTTTGCACTTCTCACAGATCGGCTTTACTGATGATCTAACCTTCATGTTAAACCCTCCTTTCCGAACTATCTCATAAAAAGACCGCTTTATATTCTAACATCTAAGATGTCAAAATGCAATAATAAATTTATTTGTCTCTCCAGATTATCCTGCCCTTTGAAAGATCATAGGGACTCATCTCGAGCGTTACCTTGTCTCCGGGCAAGATCCTTATGAAATTCTGACGCAGTTTTCCGCTTATGTGGGCAAGAACTCTGTGTCCGTTTTCAAGCTCTACCTGAAACATCGTATTGGGAAGCTTTTCTACTACTGTTCCTTCTATCTCTATAACATCGGATTTTGACATTTTTTTCCTCCTAAAGAAGTGTTAATATTTCCGGCTCTATCAGGATGGTGTTTTCGTAGTGAGCAGATGGCAGTCCGTCTTCCGCTACTACAGTCCAGTCATCATCAAGCCATTCTACATCGGCTCTTCCAAGATTGATCATGGGTTCTATCGCAAGTGTCATTCCCGGATAGAGCTTTGGTCCTCTTTTATTCTGTCTGAAATTCGGTATCTGGGGATCCTCATGCAGGTGAGTTCCTATACCGTGGCCAACCAGCTCTCTTACGATGCCGTAGCCGTGAGGCTCTATATAGTCTGCAATGGCATTGCTTATATCATAAAGATGATTTCCTGCCTTTGCCTGCTTTATGCCTTCAAAGAAGCTCTCCTTTGTGATACGCACAAGGTCCTCGACCTCTTTGCTCACCTTTCCTACCATGACAGTCCTGGCAGCATCCGAATGATATCCTTTATATATAAGGCCTGCATCAAGGCTTACTATATCGCCTTCCTTTAAGATGCAGTCTTTTCTGGGGATGCCGTGAACGACAGCTTCGTTTACCGATGTGCAGATGCTTGCGGGAAAGCCGTTGTAGTTTAGAAAGTTTGGAACTCCTCCGGCTTCTCTTATTAGTCTGTCTCCGATCTGATTTATTTCCCAGGTTGATATTCCGGGTCTTATGACCTTTTCAAGCTCTTCATATACCTTTGCAAGAAGCTTGCATGACTGACGCATCAGATCTATCTCTCTGGGGGATTTAATAGATATAGCCATTTTTCACCTTCTATCCCAGGATGTCTGTTATCTGCTTAAATACATCAGCCGAATCAACGGTTCCGTCTACAGTCTTGAGTACCTTTTTATTCTCATAAAAATCAATGAGAGGCTGAGTCTGCTCATGATATACGCCGAGTCTCTTTAAGACTGTTTCCGGTGCATCGTCATCTCTTAAGATAAGCTCGCTTCCGCACTTGTCACATATCCCGGGGTTTTTCGGAGGGATGTGAACGATGTGATAGGTAGCTCCGCATGTTACACATGCTCTTCTTCCGCTCATCCTGTTTACGATGTTCTCATCGGGCACGTCTACGTTTATCGCGTAGTCGATCTTGTCGCCAAGCTTTGTCAACTCGCTGTCGAGTACCTCTGCCTGGGGGATGGTCCTTGGAAAGCCGTCAAGTACGTAACCGTTCTTGCAGTCATCTTTAGCCACTCTGTCAAGGAGTATCCTTACAGTCAGCTCATCGGGTACGAGCTTTCCCTCATCCATGTATTTTTTTGCTTCCATTCCAAGCTCAGTTCCGTTTTTGATGTTGGCTCTGAATATATCTCCTGTAGATATATGAGGAATAGAGTATTTATCTGCAATCATTTTGGCCTGTGTGCCTTTTCCGGCACCGGGCGCTCCTAACATGATAATCTTCATAATTCTTTTTCTTAAGGCTGGTGCTCATCGGCAAAGCGCCTTTTGATTTACCGACGAAGTCTTTGACTTGTTTTTGTTTTTAATGCTGTTTTGGGACAGCAAAGCTGCTGTCCCTAAACAGTTATCTTATTCGTTAAGGAATCCCTTGTAGTTTCTCACAAGCATCTGTGATTCTATCTGCTTGATGGTCTCAAGGATTACGCTTACTATGATGATCAGGCTGGTACCGCCAAACGATACGCTGGCACCGAACAGACCGTTGAATACATAAGGAAGGACTCCGACTATCGTAAGGCCGACTGCACCGATGAATATGATGTAGTTAAGTATCCTTGTAAGATAATCGCTTGTGGGCTTTCCGGGTCTGACACCGGGGATGAAGCCGCCGTTCTTCTTCATGTTGTCGGCTACCTCGAGCGGATTGAATGTTATTGATGTATAGAAGTAGGCAAAGAATATTACCATAAGTATATACGCCAAAAGTCCGATCGAATACTTGATGTTAGCCGTGTTACACCAGAATGTTGAATTGATGTATTTCATAAACTCTGTCCAGAAATCATTGAGATTTACCGAAAAGAGCGAGATGATGACACGGGGAAACTCCATTATGGATGAAGCAAAGATGATCGGTATTACACCTGCGGTGTTTATCCTTAGCGGGATGTGTGTTGACTGTCCGCCGTACATCTTTCTTCCCTGCATCTTTTTAGCATACTGAACGGGTATCTTTCTTATACCGTCGTTTAGGATGATAACCAAAACTACCATTCCCAGTATGATCGCGATTATTATAAGAGCAGAGAGTGCTCCTACACCAACCGACTTATCTTTTACAAACTGCTCATACAGGCTCTTCATGTCTGCAGGTATACGAGAAATGATATTGATCGTAAGTACGATACTGATACCGTTTCCGACACCGTTTTCGGTGATACGCTCACCGAACCACATAAGTATTGCAGAACCTGCCGTGAGACATGCGATAACAGTTATCACGTTTAATGCATTGTACTGCTGCAAGAGTCCGCTTCTGCCGAATCCTATCGACATAGCTGTTGACTCGATAAGTGCAAGTCCGACTGTAACGTAACGGGTTATCGATGCTATCTTCTTTCTGCCTTCCTCGCCGTCTTTCTGCATCTCCTCAAGCTTGGGGATAGCGATGGTGAGTAACTGCATGATGATCGAAGATGTGATGTATGGTGTGATGTTCAGTGCGAATACCGACATATTCATGAACGATCCACCCGTAAATGCATTGAGTATACCTGAATCTCCCAGCTGTGAAGCATACCACTGCGCAAAGTATGTGCGGTTTACTCCGGGGACAGGGAGTTCGCAGCCCAGTCTGATGATGACAAGCATCATCAGCGTATAGAGCAGCTTTACTCTTATCTCTTTAATCTTGAATGCATTCTTAAGTGTAGTTAGCATTAGATCACCTCTACTGTTCCACCAAGAGCCTCAATCTTTTCTTTTGCTGTTGCACTGAATGCATTAGCCTTAACGTTAAGCTTCTTAGTTAATTCACCGTTGCCGAGGATCTTCACGCCATCGCGTGCATCCTTGATGAGTCCAACTTCCATCATCTTTTCTACTGTTACAGTAGAACCACTTCTGAATCTTTCTAACTCGCTAACGTTTATTCCAACGATGTCCTTACTGTTTCTGTTAGTAAAGCCACGCTTTGGAAGACGTCTGTATAATGGCATCTGTCCACCTTCGAAACCGATCCTCGGTGCGCCGCTTCTTGCCTTCTGACCCTTATGGCCCTTGCCGGCTGTCTTGCCATTTCCTGAACCGTGTCCACGACCTCTTCTAAAATTATCAGAATGTTTAGAACCCTCTGCGGGTGTTAAATTTGATAATTCCATTTTGCTGACACCTCCTTTTTTTAATAATTAAGCTTCTTCTACCTTGAGCATATATCCGACTTTGCGGATCATACCGCGCGTTGCATCATTGTCGGGCAATACGATCGACTTATTCAACTTTGTAAGACCCATAGCTTCGATCGTTGCTCTGTTTTTGGGAACAGCGCCGATAGGAGATTTAACCAAAGTGATCTTTAACATTTTCTCTGCCATGACTTATCCTCCTAACCGTAGATCTCTGCTACTGATTTGCCGCGATTCTTAGCAACTTCCTCGGGGCTCTTAAGCTCGCTCAATCCCTGGATGGTTGCCATTACTACGTTCTGCTTGTTGTTGCTGCCCAGTGACTTTGTACGGATGTTCTTAACACCTGCAAGTTCACACGCGATACGTGCGGGACCGCCGGCGATGATACCTGTACCTTCGGGAGCCTTCTTAAGAAGAACTGTTGCAGAACCATATTTTCCTAAATAATCATGTGTAACCGATCTGTTCTCGTCAAGAGCAATCTCTACCATGTTCTTTATGGCATCTTCCTTGCCCTTTCTGATAGCCTCGGGAATTTCTGTGGCTTTTCCAAGACCGGCACCAACGTGACCGTTTCCGTCACCTACAACGACCAAAGCTGTGAAGCGCATGTTACGACCGCCCTTAACAACCTTTGTTACACGCTTGATGGTAACTACCTTTTCGGTCAACTCCATGTTTGATGTATCAATGAGAGTACGTTTCATGTGTTAATTTCTCCCTTTCCTAGAATTCCAAACCAGCTTCTCTAGCTGCGTCTGCTAATGCCTTAACTTTGCCCTGGTATATAAAGCCGCCTCTGTCAAAGACAACAGTCTTAATACCCTTGTCGATGGCTCTCTTTGCGATAACCTGTCCGATGTATGCTGCTGCATCTACGTTATTGGTCTTTTCAAGCTCCTTCTTGATCTCTTTTTCTGTTGTTGAAGCAGAGACCAAAGTGTTGCCTGCTGTATCGTCGATAATCTGAGCACTCATATGATTATTGCTTCTGAATACGGCCAAACGCGGACATTCAGCAGTACCGCTGAAACGGTTGCGTATCTTCATGTGTTTCTTCACACGAACTTCTTGTCTTGATTTCTTACTAACCATTGTTTACTCTCCTTATCTTACTTCTTACCAGTCTTACCAACTTTACGTCTGATCGTCTCATCAGCATACTTGATACCCTTGCCCTTGTAAGGTTCAGGTCTTCTCTTGTCTCTGATCTCAGCTGCGAATTGGCCAACTTTTTCCTTATCAATACCTTTTACGATAATGATATTCTGTCCGTCGAGTACTGTTTCGATACCCTCGGGATCGATCATCTCTACAGGATGTGAATATCCTAAAGAGAGTGTAAGAGTCTTACCGGATTTAGCTGCTCTGTAACCAACACCGTTGATCTCGAGCTTCTTCTCGTATCCGTTTGTAACACCGATGACCATGTTGTTGATCAGTGTTCTTGTAAGACCGTGAAGAGATTTCATTCTCTTAAGGTCGTTGGGTCTGCCTACTACTACTTCAGCACCTTCAACCTTGATGTCCATTTCTGAGGGAAGGACTCTTTCAAGTGTTCCCTTGGGACCTTTAACAGTCACTTTGTTATTTTCTGCCACTTCCACAGTTACGCCTGCGGGAATAGCGATTGGCATTCTTCCTATACGTGACATGCCCGTACCTCCTTACCATATAAATGCAAGTACTTCTCCGCCTACGCCGAGCTTTCTTGCTTCCTTGTCAGTGATTACACCATGGTTTGTTGATATGATCGCAGTTCCAAGTCCTCCGAGAACCTGAGGGAGTTCTTCCTTGTTAGCATAAACACGAAGTCCCGGCTTAGAGATTCTCTTGATGCCTGTGATGATCTTATCATTCTTTGTCGCACCGTACTTAAGAGTGATGCGCATTGTTTTAAAGCTTCCTTCTTCGATTAAATCGTACTTTGCGATATAACCTTCATCAACAAGGATGTCTGCTATAGCGAGCTTCATCTTTGATGAAGGGATATCAACTGTATCATGCTTTGCAGTATTTGCATTACGGATTCTTGTAAGCATATCTGCAATAGGATCGCTCATTGTCATGATTTGTTATTCCTCCTTACCAGCTTGATTTCTTAACGCCAGGTATCTGGCCCTTGTATGCCAACTCACGGAAGCAGATTCTGCAGATTCCGTATTTTCTTAAGTATGCATGTGGACGACCACAGATCTTGCAGCGTGTATATTCTCTGGTAGAGAATTTCTGCTTGCGCTGCTGCTTTACTTTCATTGCTGTCTTAGCCATGAATTTATCCTCCTTCTTTAGTGGTTAACTATGATCTTGCGAAAGGCATGTTGAACTCCTTTAAGAGCTCGCGTGCTTCTTCGTCAGTGTTTGCTGTAGTAACAAAGATGATATCCATTCCTCTTACCTTGTCGACTTTGTCGTACTCGATCTCGGGGAAGATGATCTGTTCCTTGATACCAAGAGCATAGTTACCTCTGCCATCGAAAGAATCAGGATTTACGCCTCTGAAGTCTCTAACTCTGGGGAGAGCAAGATTTACGAGTCTGTCAAGGAACTCATACATCTTTTCGCCGCGCAGTGTTACCTTGCATCCGATTGCCATACCCTCACGGATCTTGAAGTTGGCTATTGAATTCTTAGCCTTTGTAAGGACTGCCTTCTGGCCTGTAATAGCCTCCATATCTTTAACTGCAGATTCGAGGATCTTAGCGTTTTCCTTAGCTTCACCTACGCCCATGTTGACAACGATCTTGTCAAGCTTGGGAACCTGCATGACATTCTTGTATCCGAACTTCTTAGTCAGATTCTCAACGATCTGATCATTATATAAGTCTTTTAGTCTGCTCACTTAATGTTTTCCTCCTTCCTAAGTTAGTCGATTACGTCACCGGTACTCTTTGCAAAGCGAACCTTTTTGTCACCATCCATCTTGAATCCGACTCTGGTTGCTTTTCCCTTGTGAACGTACATCACATTGGAAACATCAATCGGAGCTTCCTTCTGAATAATTCCACCGTTCTGGTTTGCAACAGAGGGCTTCTCATGCTTCTTTACAACATTTATGCCTTCAACTGTTACTTTGTTATTCTTAGGATCTACTGCAATAACCTTGCCTTCCTTGTCTTTGTCTTTTCCGGCAATAACCTTTACTGTGTCACCCTTTTTGATCTTTAATGTTGCCACGGTGCACCTCCTATAATACTTCCGGAGCAAGGGATACGATCTTCATGAACTGCTTCTCACGGAGCTCTCTTGCTACGGGCCCAAATATACGTGTTCCTCTGGGAGTCTTATCTTCTTTTATGATAACTGCAGCGTTCTCATCAAATCTGATGTATGAACCATCTTTACGGCGAGCGCCCTTGACTGTACGAACTACAACAGCCTTGACAACATCACCCTTTTTTACAACGCCACCTGGTGTTGCATCTTTGACAGTAGCAACGATTATATCACCAATGTTTGCATATCTTCTTGTAGATCCGCCCATAACTCTGATGCACAAAAGTTCCTTCGCACCTGTGTTATCAGCGCATTTAAGTCTGCTTTCTTGCTGAATCATGCTAATTCTCCTTCCAAATATTGATCGCAAAAGATCAATCTATTATTTTGCTTTCTCAATGATCTCAACAAGTCTCCATCTCTTGTCCTTTGACAGAGGTCTTGTCTCCATAACTTTTACTGTATCACCCATGCCACACTCATTGTTCTCATCATGAGCTTTAAGCTTATATGTCTCTTTAACGATCTTTCCATAAAGCGGATGCTTAACATGGTCTTCGATAGCAACGGTAATAGTCTTGTCCATCTTGTTGCTGACTACCTTACCGATACGAGTTTTTCTCAAATTTCTTTCCACGGCTTTGCTCCTTTCCAAATCAATTAAGCTTCATTAGCCTTTTTTGTTATAACTGTCTGAATTCTCGCTATGTTCTTGCGAACTTCTTTGATCCTAGCTGTGTTGTCTAATTGATTTGTAGCATTCTGGAATCTTAAGTTGAAAAGTTCTTTCTTAGCAGCTACCAACTCGTTTGCTAATTCTGCAGCTGATTTTGTATTTAAATCTTCTACATACTTATTAGTTTTCATCTGACACACCGCCTTCCAAGTCTGCCTTTGAGGCTATTTTGCATTTACAGGGGAGCTTGTGCATAGCAAGACGTAATGCTTCCTTTGCTACATCCTCGGCTACGCCGCCGATCTCGAACATTACTCTTCCGGGCTTAACAACTGCTACCCATTGATCAACAGCACCTTTTCCGGAACCCATACGAGTACCCAGAGGCTTAACCGTTACCGGCTTGTCAGGGAATATCTTGATCCAGACCTTACCGCCACGCTTTGTATAACGAGTCATCGCTACACGGGCTGCTTCTATCTGGTTTGACTTGATCCAGCAGGGCTCTGTAGCCACAAGACCAAATTCACCATTTGTTATTACATTTCCACGAAGTGCCTTACCAGCCATGCTGCCACGGAACTGCTTACGGCGCTTCACTCTCTTCGGCATTAACATTATTTGTCACTCCCTTCCTGCGAAACTGACTCTTCGCTATTCTTTGTAGGAAGTACTTCACCCTTGTAGATCCATACCTTAACACCTACCTTGCCATATGTGGTATCTGCTTCTGCAAAGCCGTACTCGATGTCAGCACGCAGTGTCTGAAGCGGGATAGTTCCTTCGCTGTAAAACTCTGTACGAGCGATATCTGCTCCGCCCAGACGCCCTGAAACAGCTGCCTTGATACCCAGAGCACCGGCTTTCATGGTTCTGCCCATGCAGCTCTTCATTGCTCTTCTGAAAGATACACGGTTCTCAAGCTGACCTGCGATGTTCTCAGCAACAAGCTGAGCGTCTCTGTCGGGCTTCTTGATCTCCTTGATATCTACTGTGATCTTCTTGTCTGTGATCTTTGACAGTTCCTTCTTTGTTACCTCTATCTCGTTTCCGCCTTTACCGATTACAACACCGGGCTTAGCTGTGTAGATGATAACCTTTACTCTGTCAGATGCTCTTTCTATCTCAATCTTAGAAACACCGGCTGCGTACAACTTCTTCTTAAGGAATTTTCTGATGTTGTAATCTTCAACCAGGTAATCTGAAAAATCTGCGCCATCCGCATACCACTTGGAATCCCAGTCCTTGATAACGCCGACTCTCAGACCATGAGGGTTAACTTTCTGTCCCATATTGATCTCCTTCCTATCTCTCGTCCAAAACTACAGTGATGTTGCTTAATCTCTTTTCGATCCTGTAAGCTCTACCCTGTGCTCTGGGTCTGATCCTCTTCATTGTGGGGCCCTTGTCTGCGTAGCACTCAGCAATGAACAGGTTGTCTTTGTTCATACCGTTATTGTTTTCAGCGTTAGCGATAGCTGATTCCAAAAGTTTCTTGATGATGCTTGATGCATATCTGGGATTGTATGTGAGGATAGCGAGTGCTGTATTCACATCCTTGCCTCTGATAGCATCCAATACGAAGCATGCCTTCTGTACTGAAACCCTAGCGTAAGATAATTTTGCTGAAGGTCTTGTATCTTTGTTGGCATTTCTTTCTCTCTTAATCTGGCTTCTGTGTCCCTTTGCCATCTCTTAGTCCTCCTTATCTTACTTTAGATTTCTTCTCGTCCTTGCCGTGTCCTCTGTATGTACGTGTTGCAACGAACTCGCCGAGTTTGTGTCCGACCATATCTTCCGTTACATATACCGGTACATGCTTTCTTCCATCGTGAACAGCGATCGTGTGTCCTACGAATGAAGGAAAGATTGTGGAACGACGTGACCATGTCTTAATAACCTGTTTATCTCCTGCAGCGTTCATAGCGTCTACTTTTTTGAGCAGGCTCTCATCTGCAAAAGGTCCTTTTTTAAGTGATCTAGCCATTTATATTTCCTCCTACCTGATTAACTACTTAATAGCTCTTCCGTCTCTTCTTCTTACGATCAGCTTGTTAGAAGCTTTCTTCTTCTTACGTGTCTTAAGACCAAGAGCGGGTTTACCCCAAGGTGTGCATGGACCGGGACGTCCGATAGGTGCGCGTCCTTCACCACCGCCGTGCGGATGGTCGTTCGGGTTCATAACGGAACCTCTTACTGTAGGTCTAACGCCCATGTGACGCTTACGTCCTGCCTTACCTATGTTAATCAGATTGTGATCGCCGTTGCCTACAACACCGATCGTAGCTCTGCAGATTATAGGAACCATTCTCATTTCGCCTGAGGGAAGTCTTAAGGTTGCATACTTGCCTTCCTTAGCCATGAGCTGTGCTGCATTACCTGCGCTTCTTACGAGCTGTCCGCCCTTGCCGGGGTAAAGCTCGATGTTATGAACCTGTGTACCTACAGGGATCTCAGAAAGGGGAAGGCAGTTGCCAATCCTTACTTCGGCCTGTGCACCGTTCATGATCTTTGCTCCTACCTTTAATCCTTCGGGAGCAAGGATGTATGCCTTCTCGCCGTCTGCGTAGCAGATGAGTGCGATGTTGGCTGTTCTGTTGGGATCGTACTCGATAGTCTTAACGACTGCCGGGATTCCGTCCTTAGCATTTCTCTTGAAATCGATTATTCTGTACTTTCTTCTGTTGCCGCCGCCGTGGTGTCTAACAGTGATCTTACCCTGATTGTTACGTCCAGCGTTCTTCTTTAAAGATGTGCATAAGCTCTTTTCGGGTGAGCTTGCAGTGATCTCTGAGAAATCAGAACCGGTCATGTTTCTTCTGGACGGTGTGTATGGGTTGTATGTCTTAATTCCCATGATAATTTCTCCTTTTTAAATGTTTGTTATCGTGCTCATTCTGCACATACTTAGGCTTTTTACAGACCTGAGAAGATCTCAATGTCCTTTGAATCAGCTGTAAGCTGAACTATTGCCTTCTTGGTCTTGGCTGTCTTGCCGACTACCATGCCGCGTCTCTTGTTCTTGCCTTCGTTGTTCATTGTGTTAACGCTTGCTACCTTTGCGCCCTCGAACATCTTCTCAACGGCTTCCTTGATCATAGACTTGTTAGCCTCGGGATGAACAAGGAATGTGTACTTCTTCTCAGCCATGGCGTTCATGCTCTTTTCAGTTACAACGGGCTTGAGGATAACATCATAATATTTGATATCTGCCATTATGCATACACCTCCTCGATTGTCTTAACGGCATCCTGTGTAAGAACGAGTGTCTTTGCATCAAGGATGTCATATACGTTGATCGTGCTTGTAAGAGTTGTCTTGGCTGTGGGAACGTTCTTTGCGCTCATTACAACGTTTGTGTCGTTCTCGTTTAGTACTACTAAAGCCTTGCCCTCTATCTTAAGGTTGTCAAGCACCTTAACGAAGTCCTTTGTCTTTATCTCATCGAATGAAAGCTTGTCAAGTACGATGAGCTTGTTGTTTGCTACCTTGTCGGTAAGCACGCTCTTTAAAGCTGTTCTCTTCTCTTTCCTGTTCATCTTGAAAGAGTAGTCTCTCGGAACGGGTGCGAATACTACGCCGCCGCCTGTCCACTGGGGTGATCTTGTAGATCCCTGACGGGCATGTCCTGTTCCTTTCTGTCTCCAGGGTTTTCTTCCGCCTCCGCTTACTTCTGAACGAGTCTTTGCTTTCTGCGTACCCTGACGATTATTAGCAAGTTGCTGAACAACGGCCATGTGAACAAGGTGTTCGTTTATCTCAACACCAAAGATCGCATCGGAAAGTTCCATTGTTCCAACTTCTTTTCCTTCCATGTTATAAACCGATACGTTTGCCATCTTGGATGGTCCTCCTTTCATCGTGCAAAAGCACTATCTCTTAAGCCTGAGCTCTTGTTGTTTCCTTAACAGTAACCAATGCCTTCTTGGGGCCGGGTACCGCACCCTTGATAAGAAGAAGATTCTTTTCAGCATCTACTCTTACTACTTCAAGGTTCTGTACAGTAACCTTTACATGTCCCATATGACCGGGCATGCCTTTGCCTTTGAATACTCTGCTCGGTGATGAGCAAGCACCGTTGGAACCCTGATGACGATGGAACTTGGAACCATGCTTCATGGGACCTCTGTGCTGTCCGAGTCTCTTGATAGCGCCCTGGAAGCCCTTACCCTTTGAAATAGCGGTAACGTCTACCTTGTCACCTGTTTCAAAGATGTCAGCCTTGATCTCCTGAGCTATCGCATACTCTTCGGCATTCTCGAACTTGAACTCTCTTAAGTATCTCTTAGGACCAACTCCGGCTTTATCGAGATGACCCTTGACAGCTTTGTTAACACCGTGTCTGTGAGCAATCTCTTTCTTGCCTGACTTATCCTTGTTAACTACTTTTTCCGGCTTCTCTCCGAATCCTACCTGGATTGCTGAGTAGCCATCGTTCTCAACAGTCTTGATCTGTGTTACAACACAGGGACCTGCTGTAAGAACGGTTACGGGTATGAGTGCACCGTCTTCGTTGAAGATCTGGGTCATACCAACCTTTGTTGCTAAAATAGCTTTCTTCATTAGTTTTTTCCTCCTTGTTTGACCTACAGCGGGGCGCATATCGCGTCCATACTAGAAGAAGGTCTTATTTGTTTTTCATTTTGATGTCGATGTAAACACCTGCAGGCATCTCCAGTCTCTGAAGAGCATCAACCGTTTTGGGTGTAGGTGTGATGATGTCGATCAGTCTCTTGTGTGTTCTCTGCTCGAACTGTTCTCTTGAATCCTTGTACTTGTGTACGGCACGGATGATCGTTACAACTTCCTTTTTAGTAGGAAGCGGAACCGGTCCGCTAACCTGAGATCCGTTCTTCTTGACAGTTTCAATGATTTTTTTGGCAGATGCATCAACGAGCTGATGATCATAAGCTTTCAGAGTGATTCTCATTATCTGATTTGCCATAAAAAAAGTCGCCTCCTTTTCGCACTTTTAATTGATAAGTACGACAAGCGGTGACTGTACACTCTTCCGTGTGTGTCCTGTTTTTTTACTTAGCGGATTTCATCCGCCCAGGCTTTTCACACGTTGTTTCTAATTACTATTAGACGTTACTTGTACAGTGACTTGTCGTCAGTTTCCTAACTTGACATTCGCTCCACGGAAAACCTGCCACGAAGGCAGCAACCTCACGCTTCATAGCTATCATGCCACAGCAACGTCTACTATACACTATACTTTTACGTTTTGCAAGCACTTTTTTTAATTTTTTTTGAGATTGTCCGGTGGTTCCCCATCCCCGATCTTTCCTGTGTTTGTTAGCTTGTTGCATGTATGTTATATTTGATATGCAATTATTGCATGTTTGCTTGACATTAATGTGCAATTATTGCATAATAGCATCATGGAGGATATGCAAATGACAGAATTGAAACGCCTCAGGACTTCAAAGAATCTCACTCAGCAGGAAGTCGCTGACAAGGCCGGGATCTCTCTTCGCTCATATATAATGTATGAAAATGATGAGAGCCGATCTCATACGATAAAGTACAGATTCCTATTACAGGAGATAGCTGAAATGAATCGCATCGATGAGGAACACGGTATACTCACTATAGAAGATCTGACCAAAATATGCAACACAGTCTTCAGTGAGTATAATATTTCGTACTGCTATCTTTTCGGCTCTTACGCAAAAGGTACTGCAACCGAGAGCAGTGATGTCGATCTTCTGGTTTCGGGAGATATCTCAGGTCTGAAATTTTATGAACTTGTCGAAAGGCTGCGTACTGCACTGCACAAAAAAGTAGATCTCCTTGATATTAAACAGATACTGAACAACGAGGATCTTGCAAACGAGATACTTAAGGAGGGGATCAGAGTTTATGGATAACACCAAAAATGACCACTACTATATTAATAAGATCAATGAAGATCTGAGTTTCATCATTCAGCATACCCGCAACATAGACCAGGAAGAACTGAGCAAAAACGAGATTCTTCTTGACTCTATGCTTTTTAGGCTGATTCAGATATCAGAAAATGCCAAAAGACTCAGTGATGACTACAAGGCTCAGCACACTTCAGTACCATGGACAGCTATATACGGCTTAAGAAATAAGATTGTACATGATTACGGTCATGTCGATCTCAGTATAGTCTACTCAACGCTAAAAGATGACATACCACAATTACTTGAAATCCTAAATTCACAGTTTCCTTCAAGCTAATTTTGCAATAGCATCTTGATTTTTTTCAATAAATTCATATCTATTTACTTAAGATCCCCGTCTAATGACGGGGATCTCGTTTCTTCTATATATTATAGCCTTTCTCCCATACGGCCGTTTTCCCGTAGTTTTCATGCGTTTTTGTTATAGATTTTTTCCCAAATCGGAAGAATGTGAGGTTTTGAATCGGAAGAATGTGAGGTTTTGGATCGGAAGAATGTGAGGTTTTGGATCGGAAGAATGTGAGGAATTGGAAAGATCCCCGCCATATGACGGGGATCTGTTTCTTCTCTATATATATTATGCGTTCTTAAGTGATTCCTGAACTGCTTCGAATTCCTTTGTGATCTCTTCACTGGGTGCCTTTGTAAGAAGGCTTACAGCTATGT
>CADAPR010000030.1 GCA_902789785.1 uncultured Lachnospiraceae bacterium | reverse complement strand
CAAAAAGCGCTGTGTAGCAAAGAAGATAAGCAGTGATGAATATATCACATACATTGCACTTGATAATGATAAAGTTGTTGGTTTTATAGGACTGTTAAGACAGCTGAACGGTCCGTACATGATCCTTGATATGATGCAGGTATCTAAAGAATGCAGAGGACATGGCGTCGGCAGACGATTATTTGAAGCAGGAAAACATGAAGCGAGAAAAAATGGTGCAAAAGCTTTGTACATATCTGCCTGTTCTTCGGAGGAGACAATCGCATTTTACAGAGCAATGGGAAGTGAGCTTGCAAGTGATCCGATAATAGAGATCGCAAAAGAAGAACCATTTGATCTTCAGATGGTTTGTCCTGTTACAGATTGACTGTCAACAGATCCAAGTCTGTATATACAGAAACACTTTAATAAGAATGACAGAATAAAAAAGGTTTCATCCCTATGGAGGAAGTATGGATTCTAAAGAGAAGCTGAAGGGAAGACAGTTCTATGAGGCGATAGTGAATTTTGACGAGAGTGAAGAGGCAAGAGATTACTACTACGAAGTCATGGATTCATATACAGGAAGAAAGAATAATGACGGAAATGACGAGACCGTAAGAGACAGGATCTTAAAGGCATACGGTGTCTTATTCTGCGAGGAATATGATCTTGATCCCGGTCAGCCTGCAGGGTGTGATGAAGTGGCTGAGACAGCCGACAGACTCTACATAGGCAGCACCGGATACGATCCCAAGCACTGGTATAGGATGAAATATCATTTCCCGGTCATAGATTTTGACAACTATGACAGGTTTGCGGCACTGGTACTGTCAGACATGAACTGCGGACCGCTGCACGATGCTGCATTAAATGACGGTGAAACACTTGTAGTGGGTGAAAAGGATCCGCTAAGCATGACACCCGAACAGCGAAAGAACCAGAAGGTAAAAAGCGTAACACTGTAGTTTATATTGAGGAATGCTATGAACATATTGGTGGTTGATGATGACAGATCATCTCTTGAGAATATTAAAAAAATTGTAAATGAGTTATTGCCTGACAGTCAGGTAAGCGCATTTGACAGCTCGTTAAACGTTCTTGCAAAGGCAAGGGAAGAGGAATTTGATGTTGCATTTTTAGATATAAACATGCCCGAGCTTAACGGGATAGATTTAGGAAACTATCTTGTTGAGCTGAATCCGTTCATAAATATAATCTTTCTTACTGAACATAGAGAGTTCGGATATGAAGCCATGCAGATACATGCGAGCGGATATATCGTAAAACCCGCAAGCAGGCAGGCTGTCAAAAAGGAACTTAATGAATTAAGATACCCCGAACTGAGAAAGAAGTATAAAAGAGTATTTGCACAGACATTCGGCAATTTTGAACTGTTTGCGGACGGAGAGCCTATCGTATTCAAATACAGCAGGACAAAGGAGATAGTCGCAGTCCTTATAAACAACAGGGGCGCCCAGACAACAAACGGCGAGCTCATCGCATGCTTATGGGAAGATGACGGTGATCCCGACAAAAAGCTCTCATATCTTTGCAACCTGCGACAGGATCTGCAGAATACTTTAAAGAAGCTAAAGCTCGACGGGATCATCCTAAAGCAGCGAGGGAGCATGGCCATAGCAAAGGAGAAGATAGAATGCGATCTTTTTGACTGGCTTGAGAAGAAGAAAGAGTCAAAGTACCAGTACATAGGCGATTACATGAACCAGTACAGCTGGCCCGAGTACTTCCATGCAGAGCTTGATGAGATAAGCTATGCATTGGATGATAATTAGTGTGATACTTCTGTGATATTTCATCTGATATCATTGTTTCGACAAAGAAAACAGATAAGCGAAAGGACATCGGTATTAAAAGATATTGATCACTGGATGATGATATATCGATGAAGAAGCTCTTTGGTGAGATGAGTGACGGTGAAGTGATCATTTTCGATGTTATACGCTAGAGGTTTGAGAGGAGAAATAAAAATGAAAAGATTACTGTATTTAGCGCTTGCATCCATCCTTATCATGACAGGATGCGGCAGAGAGAATGAAACAGATCCAGGTGACAGTAAGGAACAGGCTGTTTACGAGCAGGAAACAAGCAAAACAGAAACAGAGTATTCAAACGATCTTATAAAGATACAGATACCGGATGATATCGCTGATCTTGTAAAAGTGGATGTTGAAGATGATAAGATAAGCGTTTATGACAAGGAATCCTTAGATTCCGGATTCGGAGGTCTTGTATTTATCGTATGGGCCAGACCGATCGATTCAGGTATGGGCGGTGGTCCTTATATAAAGATAGGAGAGCTATCAAACGAGAATGCCGACATATATGAAGTCGTAAAGGGATATGCGACAGAGATCCAGTGGGATTACAACCTTGCAGACATGCCTGAGAATTTTAAAAAGATATATGACAGTGCTGATGACATCATAAGCGCGGTTGCAGGAAATAACGGATATACATTTATTCTCGGCGCAGGTACAAAGGGAGAGGATCTTTACAACAACGTTCTTTCAAGATATGTTACAGCAAAGAATAAGGATTGGGATGCTGCCAGATACGAAGCAGAGGGCATGAGCAGCGAGTTTTATAATAATCCGCTGGATGCTATAGGATATGCCTACTATGATATAAATCTCGACGGTATAGATGAGCTGTTTGTCGGAGAGTTCGGAGAGGATGATCTTAAGGGAGTTGTCTACGACATATACACGATGGTTGGGGGAAAACCTGTACATGTGATAAGCGGAAGCGCAAGGAACAGATTCTATGCTCACTCAGACGGACTTATCGTAAACGAATGGTCGGGAGGAGCTGCACTGTCAGGATTTGACGTATACAATCTTGAAGCTGATTCGACAGAGCTTACATATCAGTGGGGTTATAAATACGACGGCTATGAGAATGAAGAAAAACCCTGGTTTAAGTCATTTGACGGAAATGAATATGAATCTGTAGAGGAAGAAGATGCAAAAGAAGCATATAAGATCGGGGATAAGTATGTAAGATTTGATTATAAGCGTTTAAGCGATAATACTGATGCGATTGAGGCAGCTGAGTATGAAGGTGTGGCTGATCAGCCGCTTAGCGCTCTTCCAAGATATGAATATCCCGGACCCGAGCAGTTTTACAGTGAAGTATACAGATATATCATAGATGAATTTGCAGGAAACTATGAGCCTGCCGATGTTTCGATACCTTCTCCCGTCATCGTAAAAGAGGATGAACTTGATAACGGAGATATCGATCTGTACGGAGATTTCTGGCTGTATAATTATAACCTTAATGGAGATACCCTTGAATGCGTATCAGGAGGATCATACCCGGGATGCATGCACATCATAAAGGGTGAAAGAGGATATGAAGTAAAGTCCTTTGATCTGGTTGGTGACGGAAGCGATTACGAGCCGAGTGCAAAAAAGATATTCAAAACTTATTATAATGATCTTATAAAGGCACAGGCTGATGAAGAAACAAAACAAAAAGACAGAGCTCAGATCATAGCAAACTATGTGGCCGCAAACAGTCTTGATATCAGGCAGTATAAGGACTACGGCTGGGATCCTGTTCTGCTTCCAGATGAAAACATAGACAGCTTTTACAGCGTTTTGGACTGAATACTTACAAGACCGGATCTGATCCGGTCTTTTTGTAGGATCTGTTACGCTGATTTTGAGATATTTAAAGTGTTCAGATATAAAGGATTTTGAGTCAATGAAGGAAATGATGAAGAATCGCACATACAGGGATAAAATCGTATACTGTGCAAAAGATCCTAAGTTTGTTCTGATCCAGATGGTGGATGAGGATATGATAGACATGCTCTCGGAACAGTATCATATCATCAGCAGTGTGATAGAATGTCCTTTTCTTCTTGCAGGCTATGTCGTAAACGACTGGAATAAGGATCTTTCACCATGGAAGGCAAAAGCCGTGTTCGGAAAGAAGAACTTTGAAGGGGCTGCAAGGGAGACTCTTGATGATCTTTGCGGCTCATTTATCCCGCAGCTAAAGAAAGAGCACAATCTTGACGATGATATATGTGTGATACTGGGCGGATATTCGCTCGCGGGACTGTTTAGTCTCTGGAGCGCATATCAGACAGATGTTTTTTCTGCAGTAATGGCTGCGAGCGCATCGGTCTGGTTTAGCGGCTGGATCGATTATGCAAAAGCAAACAGGATAAAGTGTAAGAATGTATACTTAAGTCTCGGTGACAGGGAAAGCGATACAAAAAATCCGATCATGAAAAAGGTCGAAGAATGCATGAAAACGCAGTTTGCGCTGCTGGCAAGAGATGACACTGATAACTGCGCTCTTGAGTTCAATGAGGGTAATCATTTCACTGATGTGGCAAAAAGATGCGCAAAGGGCTATGAGTGGTGCATTGAACAGACAAAATGTCATGATCTGTTACACTAAAGAGTGTATAATCATATAGATGTGAAGGATTTCGGAGGATATGATTTGAAATACGATCTTGATGAAACTTTAAATATAGTCATGGAAAGAAAACGCGGACTGGAGATAAGGAATGAGCGCATTAAGCTATTTGCATGCAATCTCCTTGTTTTACTCCTTACTTTTGGCATGTTTTCTTTCATCGTATATCGCAGCAGAGGAGCAGCCAGCTACGGATCCGACTACTTCGGAGGATTCATGCTCGCACCCGAGATGGGGGGATATATCCTTGTGGCTCTTATCGCATTTGCAGCAGGAATATGCGCTATGTTAGCAATACAGCATTATAAAAAGATACAGGACATTAACAAGAAATGAACCACAAGTTCGAAAGAAAGAAAAACAGTATCTTCCATCCGGCGGTCATCTCGCTGATGTTGATATCTATAATTCTTAACATACTGTTGTCCATGGTCGTAAGGGCAACACAGCTGCCTTTCTATATCGATACTGTAGGAACGATCATAGCCACCGCAATGGGAGGCATCGTGCCCGGTATAATCACGGCATTTGTCACAAATGCCGTCAATTTCTTTATGGACGGAGAGTCCATTTTCTATGCACCGCTAAACATGCTGATAGCGATCTTTTCAGCATCCTACTTCGGGCAACATTCAAAACTCAGAAAACATAAATATCATGAGATATACTATGTCCTTATCCTTGCGCTAATAGGCGGAGGGATCGGTGCAGAGATCACATGGTATCTTTACAGATCGCCTTCTGACTATCCTGTGATCGTCTCATTTTCTGACTTTTTGTCATCGCATCTTGGGATAAGCGTATGGGGCTGCCATATGATCTCAACCTACATCACGGATGTCATTGACAAGGCCATATCCGTGGCCATATCGATGATGATAATAAAGTTTACGCCTTCAAAGGTAAAGGAGCTGGTAAGACTTTCTTCATGGAGACAGAAGCCCATGTCGCCGGAGGAGATCGCATCTGCTTCTAAGAGATTAAAGGGCAGGATATCGGTAGGGACAAGGATCAACCTCATCATCATATTTTCAACGCTTTTAATGACTCTTGTCGCTCTTGCATTTTCGATCATAAGTTTCAGAAACTATACGCTTGATTCGCTTTCGGCAAGTGCAACGCAGATGTCATATATAGCGGCAGCCGAGATAGATCCCGATATGGCCGATGACTTTATGAGGCGCGGAAATCTCGCACCTGGATATACAAAGACAAGAGAAAGACTCTCAATACTTAAGAACAGTTCGCCGGATATAGCATTTTTATATGTTTACAAGATAAAAGAGGACGGATGTCATGTCATATTCGACATGGATACCGTATTAAATGACGGCACCTATGTTCCCGGAGACCCGCCGGGGCTTATCATTGACTTTGAAGAAGGCATGCTGCCTTACCTTGACAAGCTGCTTGCAGGTGAAAAGATAGAACCCGTGCTCCTTGAGGATAAATACGGCAGATTTTTATGCTCATACTATCCTGTTTATGACAAGGACGGAAAGTGTGTCTGCTATGCGGTCGCAAACGTTGAATCCGAGCTTGTCGGGAGCCAGCTTGAGCATTTTTCGGGAAGAGTGCTCCTTCTGTTTGCAGGCTTCCTTCTGCTCATAGTCGCTATAAGCATACTTACGACAAGATACAACATTGTTATGCCAATACTGAGCATGACGGCATTTGCAAACGACCTGGCAGACAGTGCTGACGGAACAAGCAAGGAGAGCCTTGAAAAGATCGAGGAACTGGACATACATACACATGATGAGGTCGAACAGCTCTATCAGGCTTTCTGCAAGCTTACCGGAGATACTCTCGAGCAGCTTAACGATAACAAGAACAAGACGGAAGCCATAGCCAAGATGCAGAATGTCCTTATCATCACGATGGCGGACATGGTCGAGAGCAGAGACTCTGATACGGGTGCTCATGTCGCAAAGACCGCTGCATATGTCAGGATAATACTGCAGGGACTTAAGAGAAACGGCTACTATGCTGAAAAGATCACCGACAAATACATGAGAGACGTCGAGATGAGTGCTCCCTTGCATGATGTCGGAAAGATAAATATCCCGGATGCCATATTAAACAAGCCGGGCAAGCTTACTGATGATGAATACGAGATAATGAAGAGCCATACTATAGCGGGCAGGAAGATAATGGAGAATGCCATAAGCTCTATGGAGGGAGACAATTATCTTAAGGAGGCCAGGAACATGGCCGCATACCATCATGAAAGATGGGACGGAAAAGGATATCCGGAAGGACTTCACGGAGAAGTCATTCCGCTTTCTGCGCGTATAATGGCGGTCGCCGATGTATTTGATGCTCTTTCTTCCGCAAGAGTATACAAGCCGGCATTCCCGTTTGAAAAAGCAATGCAGATAATAAAAGAGGGTTCGGGTACGCAGTTTGATCCTAAATGTGTGGAAGTTTTCATAGAGTCGTCTGCAGAGGTAAGGAAAGTACTTAAGAGGTATCAGGAGATACAATGATAACAAAACGCTTTAAAAACTTAATAGCGATCATTTGTCTTGTCCTTGCATTTTTTGCAGGCTTTTGTTCGTATGCCGCACAGACTGATGAGCCTGAGAGCGAGGATGTCATTCAAAGGCATCTGATAGGAGGAGGCTATGCCGCTACAGAGCAGATCAAGGGGGCATATTTTCTGCCTGTCTTATATGATGCATCAAACGGACTTCCCACCTCAGAGGCAAACTGTATCTTAGCTACGCGTGACGGATATATCTGGATAGGCGGATACAGCGGTGTCGTAAGATATGACGGCATAAACTTTGAAAAGCTTCCTGTAAGTGACGGTCTTACCAGTGCAAGATTTATGTTTGAGGACAGCCTTGGCAGGATATGGGTCGCAACAAACGAAAGCGGCGTTGTCGTTATAGACGGAAAGGATCGGATAAGATATACCAAAAGCGACGGACTTTCATCCGACTCTGTCAGTGCATTTGCCGAGGATTCGAGAGGAAATGTATTCATAGGTTCCACAGCGGGCATATCCTATGTTGATGCCCAGATGAAGCTGCATAGGATAGATGATGAAAGGATAAACAGCGAGAGGATATTAAGACTTGCTGCAGATCCAAACAAGACTGTATACGGACATACTGGAAACGGAGAGGTATTCACGGTTTCCACAAACGGTATCGGCGATTACAGGTCAAAGTCGGATACGACCATGGAAAAGATCACAACGATCCTTCCGGACCCCAACAACCCCGGCATGCTGTATTTCGGTACGAGCAGCGACTATATATATTACGGGAAGCTTTCGGATTCATACAGCCACATGAAAAGGATCGATATAAAGCCTGCCGAAGATATCCACTGGATGGAATTTGCCTGCGGAAGGCTGTGGGTCGCATCTACCCATATCACCGGATATGTAAATGAGCATGACGTTTTTGTGCCGTTTGAGACCATGCCCATAAAGGATGCGTATGAGATGATAACATCGGATCTTCAGGGAAATATGTGGTTTGCTTCATCAAGATACGGTGTGATGAAGTTTGCCGCTGATAATTTCCTTGATATAACCGGAGCTGCCGGCATAGAGCCTGTTGTTGTAAATGCCACATGCAAGAGAGGAACATATCTGTATGCGGGAACGGATAACGGTCTTATAGTCATAGATCAGAATTATCATGAGAAGTTCAACGGACTCACCGAGCATTTCAAGAATGCAAGGATCCGCTGCATCATGAATGACTCAAGAAGCCATACATGGTTTTCGACATATTCAAGCTCGCTGGGACTGGTGCGGCTTGATATGGGCGGAGCACTTACGGATTATACCGTAAAAGACGGTCTTCCGAGCAATGACATATTATGTACCTATGAGATGAGCGATGAGAGGATCATCGTAGGTACCAATGACGGACTGGCTATCTTAAAGGATGACAGAGTTATAGAGAGCTACTCTAAAAAGGACGGACTCAAAAACCCGGTGATCCTTACGGTGACGGAAGGCTTTGACGGAGAGATATATGCGGGAACCGACGGCGACGGCATATATATCATTGATGATGATAAGATTAAAAGGCTCGGCACTGAAGACGGACTTGGCAGCGATGTGATAATGCGCATAAAGCGTGATGATAAAAGAAATGTGCTGTGGGTGATCACGTCAAATTCGGTTGAATATATAAAGGACGGAGAGATAAAGTCTCTGACCACCTTCCCGTATAACAACAACTTTGATGTCATATTCGGAGAGGATGAGTTTTTATGGTTTTTATCTTCATGCGGCATATTCATTGTCGAAGCCGATGAAGCCATTAATGATGATATAACGAATTATAAGCTGTGCGATCATACAAACGGACTTACGAGCATTCCCATATCACACAGCTACAGCAGTGTTGATAACAAGGGCAACCTTTATGTTGCGGGGCAGACCGGAGTTTCGGTCGTCAATACATCTGCGATGTATGATTTCTCGGGAAGAACGATACTCGGCGTAAGAAGTGTATTTTGCGACGGTATTCAGATCGAGCCGGATGATGAAGGCAGATATGTTCTGCCTGCGGGAAGCAGACGTATACAGATAAGCCCTGCGATCCTTGATTATACTATCTCGGATCCTCTTGTCAGGATGTATCTTGACGGAAACGATGACGAGGGCATAACCGCAAACCAGAGCAGGATCACTCCTCTTGAATACACAGGACTGAAATACGGAAACTACACCCTACATATACAGATACTTGACAACAGAAGTCATGAAGTGCTCTCGGAGAAGCGGTTTATAGTGGTAAAAGAACCGGGATTCTTTGAAAGGATAGCTGTAAGACTGTTCTTCATGCTTGTCGCTCTTGCGGCGATAGGCGTATTCGTATGGCGCTTTATGACAACTACGGTAATAAGAAAGCAGTATGACGAACTGCAGAAGGCAAGAGACGAGGCACAGCAGGCTAACAGTGCAAAATCAAGGTTCCTTGCCAACATGAGTCATGAGATCAGGACTCCCATAAATACGATCATGGGCATGGATGAGATGATCTTAAGGGAGGATACCAAGTCCGTGCCAAGAGAATACTACGGACCTGTTACCTCATATGCCAAGAATATCAAGTATGCTTCAGAATCGCTGCTAAGTCTTATCAACGATCTTTTGGATATCTCAAAGATCGAGTCTGGCAAGATGCATCTTGTGGAGCAGGAATATGATACCGAGGAGCTTATCCGCTCAATGTCACATATGATCAGACCGCGTGCCGAGGATAAAAAGCTCTACTTTGATCTTGATATCGATGAGAATCTTCCAAGGAGACTGTACGGCGACGGCCCGAAGATAAAGCAGATACTGCTTAACCTTTTAACGAATGCCGTCAAGTATACGGAAGAAGGCGGATTTGAGCTTTCCGTAAAGATAACTGACAGAAACGAAGCTTCCATAGGTCTTCGCATAACCGTTAAGGATACGGGAATAGGTGTTAAGAGAGAAGACATCGACAAGCTGTTTTCTGCATACGAAAGACTTGATGAAGTCAAGAATTCAAATATTCAGGGAACCGGACTGGGACTTGATATCTCAAGACAGTTTGCGGAGCTGATGAACGGCAGACTGTGGTGCGAGAGCATATACGGCGAGGGAAGCGAGTTCATCCTTACCTTAAAGCAGAAGATCGCAGATGACACACCGATCGGAGTATTCCATGAGGAGAGCATGGATTCAAATCCAGGAGTCTACATGCCTCAGTTCATCGCACCGGATGCCGACATCCTCGTTGTTGATGACAATCCGATGAATCTAAATGTCATAAAGGGACTTCTAAAGCCGACAAAGGTATTCGTGACAACCGCAAGCAGCGGTGAAGAATGTCTTGAAAAGATAAAGGAGAGCGATTTTAACGTTGTCCTGCTCGATCATATGATGCCCGGAATGGACGGGATAGAGACACTTGAAAAGATACGTATGGATCATCCGCACCTTCCTGTTTATGCGCTTACCGCTAATGCAACATCGGGCGGAGAGGAGTTCTATGTATCAAAAGGCTTTGACGGATATCTGACAAAGCCTATCGATATCGTTGCAGTGGAACATGCCATCATGAAGCATCTTCCTGAAAATATCGTATTTGCGCCTGATGAGAATGATGTCGTAAAGGAAAAGACGACTCTTGATGATGATATGAAGTGGCTTGAGTCCGTCAAGGATATCTCAGTTAAGGACGGTATAAAGAACTGCGGCGGTACAGATCAGTTCATCTTTGCTCTTAAGATGTTTTATGAAAACATAGATGACAATGCAGATGCCATTAAAAAGGCATATAAAGAAGATGATATAAAACTTGCAACTGTTAAGGTACATGCCTTAAAGAGCAACGCAAGGCTTATAGGTGCTCAGAAGCTTTCCGATGAGTGTCTGGAACTTGAAAATGCAGGAAACAGAAAGGATATTGGATATATATCTAAACATAAGGATGAGATGATAAAAGACTATATCGGATTCAAGGATCTGCTTTTAAGCCTTGATAAAAATACAGAAGATGTAAAAAGGGGAAGCATACCAGAAGATGTATTAAAGGATGCATATACAACACTCAAGGAATGCATTTCTCAAATGGATTATGATTCGGTTGAGATGATACTCAACGAAGTCGAGGAATATGACCTTCCCGATAAGGATGATGAGATAGTAAAGGAACTTGAAAAGGATCTTAAGAAAGTAGACTGGGATAAGATGGAAGAGGTGATCGGTGATGTTTAGTCTGATCGAGGCTCACCAATTAAATATCATGCTCGGACTTTCAAGCGTATGTATGGTCGTAGGCTTCTTTGCTTTGATAACAAAGTCACTGCCAAAGAGAAGAAAGCATGCGATCGCAGGGCTTGAGTTTTCTTCTGCCATCCTTCTTTACTGCGACAGACTCGCATATATATATCACGGAGATATGTCGCTTACAGGCTACTGGATGGTAAGGATCACGAACTTTTTCGTATTCTTCATGACCATATCGGTGGTACACGGATTTAATCAGTATATATATGATCTGGGCATGAACGAGATGGGACTTACAAAGACTCCGTTTCGTTTAAGACTCGTTGAGATGATCTGCGGCATAGGCTGGTTCATGGTCATACTGTCGCAGTTTATAGGACTGTATTATTACTTTGATGAAAACAACTGCTATCAGAGAGGTCCGGGATTCTTAATATGCTACATCATACCTTTTCTGGCGCTGTTTATCCAGCTGACATTTGTTTTTCAGTATGCAAAACGTGTAAGCCTCTATATAAGCATACCAATGATACTCTTTACTGTGGTACCGATGGCAGCATCGATCTTCCAGGCGCTGTTTTACGGCATATCCCTAACAAACATGTCTATAGTCGGCATGGGAATAGTATTGTATGTATTTGCGATAATGGAGTTAAACGACAAGCTCGAAAAGACTCAGAAAAAGAAACTTGAAGAGGTGGAGAGCATAAACAGGACAGTCATCAGATCCTTTGAGCAGATTTCGGCAGCGATAGCCAAGGCACTGGATGCAAAGGATAAATATACCAGAGGCCATTCAATGCGTGTCGCACAGTACTCAAAGGATATCGCAAAGGCGCTGGGCATGAGTGAAGAGGAGTGTACGCAGGTCTATAATTCCGCGATGCTTCATGACATTGGAAAGATAAACATACCCGATTCGATCCTTTTAAAAAGGGGATATCTTACAGATGCTGAAAAGGAGAGCTTGGAGGATCATACAGTCATCGGAGGAGAGATCCTTTCAATGGTCGATCAGCTGCCGTATCTAAAGACAGCTGCTCTGTATCATCATGAAAGATATGACGGCAAAGGCTATCCTGAAGGGCTTAAAGGCGAAAACATACCTGTTATCGCAAGGATCGTTGCTGTTACCGGAGCCTATGACGAGATGAGTTCATTTGCACCCGATCGCCATCCCATGGCACAGGGCAAGATCAGAGAGATACTGACAGAACGCTCAGGGATACAGTATGATCCGAAGATCGTTGATATAATGGTCGATATGATCGATAAGGATACCGAGTACATGCTAAGGGAAGCCGAGGATAATAACATCGATGATGCCGAAATAAATGACATCACCGTAGTTGACAGGATGCACTTTGATAACTACAAGGAGCTTGTTTCAAACGGTATAAGGATATCCGGTGATTTCATGAAGATACGCTTTGATTCAAGACCTGACGAAGGGTTTGAAAGAAAGAACTCACTTCCTTCGATCATTCTTTTTGACTCCTTTGACAAATGTGTTCACCGAAACGAGAGGAGCATCAGAAATCTTCGCTATCTTGAATACGGGGAGATCTGGATGGACGGCCATACCACATGTACGGCAGCCAGGGATATAAGAGCGGAAGTCAATGAGAAAAAATCCATGAAAGAAGCAGATGCTGATGAATGGATATCATACGAGATCGAAGCTGTCAGCATAGGAGATCATGTCAAAGTAAAGATAAGCAACAGATTTTTGGCGGCCGATATTACCATAGCTCTTCCCGATGCGACCAGATTCGTATATTTCGGTCTTACGGGAGAACACTGCAGCGTAAGGAACATATCTGTAAAAGAGATACCGTTTGCAAATGACGGATCGATCGGCAGGATAGCTCCCGAAGTAAGCTTCTTTACAAGAAAGGACGGAGATGTTAAAAACATCGAGATAGATGACTACAGGGCGGCATCAACACCGGGAGTTGCTGTTGAAGACGGCATGCGAATCTTTTTCAGAAGCCAGTCTCTTCCCGTTGCCTGTCTCGTACACCACTGTGCATGCGTCGTGCTGTTTACATCCGATGACGGAAACGTAGACGGAAAGAACTATGTCGAATATGCCTGCATACGAATGGACGGCGAGGATGCAACAAATGAAGAGAAGGCAACTAGCAGCGCCAAGAACAAGCTGACTGTTCATAAGAGCGATGATTTTGCCGGATGGGATGCATTCAAAGAGATCAACAAGAAGGGCCTTGACTACGAGATAGATTTTTCACGCATCAGAAATAAGATCACGTTTAAGACTGAAAACGCGGGTCTTTCGATCGAATGCACGACCACAGTGCCAAAGGGAGCCGACAACGTCTATGTGGCAATAAGCGGTGATCTGTGCGTACTGATGGATATCAGGTTCAGATAAAGAGGGAGAAAATGACTAACAGGGAAATGCTTGAGACTGCAATGAGACAGTCTGCTATAGATATGGGCTGTGATGAAACGGATTATCTTAAGGATACAAATGTTATCAAGCCGCTCATTCTTGGAGTAAACGCAAGGAAGTATCTTAAGGAGCCCATCACATGCAACCTTGTTTCATACGGAAACAACATCGTTGCATCCGTAACAGAGCCTGTGAGCGATATCGTTGCGCAGTATATAGATAAATTCGAGTTCTATCACTGCTTTGAGACGCCGAACATGCACTGGTTAAACGAGAGGCTTGAAAAACTCGGACATAAGATCTGCTTCATGGCCGAGTATTATCTTTTTGATGCAAATAAAAAGCTCGATATAAAGATCCCCTATGAAACAAGACTTCTTGAGCAGGATGACTTTGAAGATCTTTACCTTCCCAAATGGAGCAATGCTCTGTGTGCTGACAGAAAAGAACTCGATGTACTGGGGATCGGTGCTTATGATAATGATGAGCTTGTCGGATTTGCGGCCTGTTCCGCA
>CADAPR010000029.1 GCA_902789785.1 uncultured Lachnospiraceae bacterium | reverse complement strand
TACCTTGAAAGCCTGAGCAAGAATACAAGCATGCTTAAATCTGTAAAAGAAGCGATAGACTCAGGCATGCCGACTATCGCGGAGTGCGGAGGATATATGTATCTGCACAGTATTGTTAGAAACAGACAGGGAAAGCCGTTTTCTCTTGCAGGAGTTCTTGACGGGGAATGCTCGTATACAGGTCATCTTGTAAGATTCGGTTACATGCAGGTATCTGATACGACTGCAAAGGCTTTCAATACGGAAATAAGAGGCATGAGAGGGCATGAATTCCACTATTATGACAGTACGGTCTCGTGTGATCATCTCGTAAAAAAGCCTGTTTCTTGTGCTGAATGGAATGCAATTATATGCGATGAGAGAAAATTGTGGGGTTACCCACACTTTTATTACGGTTCATGTAGTAAAATGATAAATGGATTTACTGAAGCTGCAAAGGATTACAGTAATGGAAAATAATGCAAGATTTTTTGCCAATAAGGAATGCGAGTTTTATCCGTGCCATAAATGCACAGAGGATATAAACTGCCTTTTCTGTTTCTGTCCGCTCTATGACAGGGACTGTCCCGGTAACTACAAGATGACGCAGAAAAACGGAAAGCTCATTAAAAGCTGTATTGACTGTGTCTTTCCTCATATCCCGGGCAACTATGACAAGATTATGTCCATCCTGAGATCCTGAATAAATTGGAGGATAAACAGCTTATGAACGAGAACTATTCTGAACTGCAACAGAAGGCCGCGATATCTGAGATACAGAAGGCTAACAAAACAGGCATCACATGCCAGACCATCCTGCTCATCATCATAGCGCTTGCATATTTGCTTGAGCTTATAAAGGGCAACAGGACTGTCGGATATACCATACTTGTTCTTGCGATGTGTATAATACCGATCGTACTGGCTCGACTGGCATATGCAAATAAGCCTACGGACGAGTTACTGATCATGAGTATCATCGGTATAGGCTTTGCCGTCCTGTACACGATAGTGCTTTTTACGGCAAACAACAATCTTGTTTTCACGTATGCGCTTCCCATGCTGCTCATATGCATGCTCTTCAATAATGTGAGATTTGTTTATATCGTCGGAGTCGCGATCATACTGGAGAATGTATTCGATGTAGGATATGAGATCGTTATCAGAAAGAATACATCTGCAGAGAATATCGTAAGCTATGAGATACAGGTCCTTCTGATGATCATGTGTGTAGTATTCTTTGTTATGATCAACAGAGTATACGGTCTTTTTAGTGAGATCAGGACAGCAAGACTCACACTTGAGAAGAACAAGATAAACGGGATACTGGATGATATCCTGGGAATCTCCAAAGAGATGTCCGATAATGTTGAACTCATGGATGTCAAGATGGTCAATCTAAATACATCCATGGAGCAGACCTTAAATTCAATGTCAGAGGTAAGCTCGGGTACGAATGAATCTGCAGAGGCGATCCAGAATCAGCTTCTTAAGACCGAGCAGATACAGGATTCAATCGGATCTGTTGAGGGAGCTGTTGAAGAGATAAGCTCATATATGGACAAGTCCATTGCAGCCGTATCGGATGGCCGCGGACAGGTAGAGAATCTTACAAAACTTGTTGCAGAATCAGAGAAGGCCGGAAATGATGTTATCGGAGCTCTGGATGCATTTACGGAATACACAAACAAGATGAATTCCATCACAGAGCTTATCAACAGCGTAGCTTCACAGACAAGCCTGCTTGCATTAAATGCTTCAATAGAAGCTGCCAGAGCGGGAGAAGCGGGACGCGGATTTGCTGTTGTAGCCAGCGAGATATCAAATCTGGCAGGTCAGACAACAAGCGCTACTTCAGATATAAATGATCTTATAAGCAACATATCATCACAGCTTAATACTATGGTGGATAAGATCAATTCTTTGATTGAGACAAACAAGATCCAGGGCGAGACGGCAGCAAGGACAGCTGAAAACTTCACGGCTATAGACGCCAGCATAGGAGAGATGAAGAAACAGTCAAATCATCTTTCTGTTGCGGTTGAAAATCTTGCTGATGCAAACAAGGAGATCGTTGATTCGATTCAGACAATATCTGCTATAACGGAAGAAGTGAGTGCACATTCATCTGAGACATATACAGCAAGCGAGATGAATCAGAACATCCTTAAGGAAGTTGAACAGATAGTTGTACAGCTTAGCAATGACGCACAGAGACTAAATGAAGAAAGCTGATTGAAATAATTAAAGCCACAGTCCGTAGTGATACGGATTGTGGCTTTTTTTGATTTGCTAGATCAAACTTCAAGCTTAAGGTCGTTTTCCTTGATCCAGCCGATCTTTCTGAAGATCAGACCGAATACCCATGTAAGGATGGCAGGAAGCACGAAGCATACCAGGATAAGACCCAGCCAGTCCATGGATGTGATGCCTGCCTTGGTACCTTCAGCTATGTCATTGAGCCAGCCGGTGTATACGCCTATCTGACCTACAAGACCGCAGGTACCCATGCCTGATGAGATCGCCTCGCCGTTCATCTGCATTTTAAAGATACATGTTGCTACAGGACCGGTTATCGCACTTGTAAGGATCGGAGCGATCCATATCTTGGGATTCTTAACGATGTTTCCCATCTGAAGCATGCTGGTGCCGAGTCCCTGTGAGATAAGTCCGCCAACCTTGTTTTCCTTAAAGCTCATAACAGCAAAGCCTACCATCTGTGCACAGCATCCTGCAACGGCAGCACCGCCGGCAAGACCTGTCAAAGACAGTGCAGCGCAGATCGCTGCAGAACTTATCGGAAGAGTCAGGGCTATTCCGACTATAACAGATACGAGCATTCCCATCATGAAAGGATGAAGCTCTGTTGCCCACATGATGAGCTTTCCTATTGAACTTGCAGCCGAACCGATCGCAGGTGCGATAGCCATGGCAAGGAGAACTCCTATCCCGATAGTAACAAGCGGTGTTACTAAAATATCGATCTTGGTTTCCTTTGATACCATCTTTCCGAATTCGGTAGCGATTATGGCGATTATCAGTACTGCAAGCGGGCCGCCTGCTCCGCCGAGCGCATTTGAAGCTGCGCCTACCGCGAGCATAGAGAACAGTACCAGATTGGGTGCCTTAAGAGCATAAGCTATAGCGACTGCCATTGCAGGACCTGCAACGCCTTTTGCATATCCTCCCATATCGATCAGTGCCTGGATGCCTAACTGGCTTCCGAGTGTTCCTATTATCGTTCCGATAAGAAGAGAAGCAAAAAGACCGCTGGCCATTGCTCCCATTGCATCTATAAAGTATCTTTTAAATGAAATCTCTATATCTTTCTTTTTAAGAAATGCCTTGAATTTGTTGTTACCTGTGTTTGTTTCGCTCATTGTTTTTACAATGCCTCCTTTATTTTGAAATCCTGTATACTCCTTCAGGTTCATAATCGGTTAATTCTGCAAGAAAACCGTTTTCTTTTAATGATCTTTCTATAAGCGTCATGGTTTCCTCATCCCTGGCCACTACAGTATGATAGTGAAAGCCGGAAGTGGTGTTCATCAACAGACTTGAGCGGCCGTTGGCTATGTCGCTGCAGAAGTCAATAACGTCCTTTCGGGATCGGATATTCAGTTTTGCATGTATCTCGCCGTATACTTTGTGATAGATGAAAACATCCCTTACCTCTGCACCCATATCCACAAAGAGATTAAGCTCTTTTTCGGTATCATCTATCGTATGATGTACCTTGAATATGCGGATCACATCATCGGAATGATCCAGGACATATCCTTTTGCGGTAGATATGATAAGAAAACCGCGTTCCTTTAATGCATTGATATCCTTTACGATTATCTGTCTGCTTACGTTAAACTTTTCTGACAGCGTACTTCCCGAGACGGGGGAATCGGCTGCCTTGAGCATTTCTATGATGCTGTTTTGTCGATTCAGTGCTGACATGTCTGCTCCTTTCAGTTATTTGTCCTGTAGTATACCATTAAAATTTACACATGTAAACCCTAGCTGTAAACTTTTTTGAAATGACTTTATTTGGTATAATATGCATTTAGGTATATCAAATATGAAACGGAGATTATTATGGAAAAGATCATGCCAAACCGCCTCGACAGAGGTTTTTATCAGCATCAGGAAGAACTCGAGGAGAAAGCACTTCAGGTTCTGCGTTCAGGCTGGTATATACTGGGAAACGAAGTAAGCGAATTTGAAAAGGAATTTGCAACGTACATAGGAGCAAAATACTGTGTAGGACTCGCAAGCGGGCTCGATGCTTTGTGGATCGCATTCAGAGCGCTTAAGATCGGTGAAGGAGATGAGGTCATTGTCCAGGGCAATACATATATAGCCAGTGTAATGGGTATCACGCTAAACGGAGCGACTCCTGTTTTTGTAGAGCCGGATGAATACTTCAATATCGATGCGAGCAAGATAGAAGAAAAGATAACAGACAGAACTAAGGCAGTGCTTGTTGTGCATCTGTACGGCCAGGCTTCAAATATGAAACCCATAGTTGATATATGTAAAAAGCATGATCTTAAACTGGTCGAAGACTGCGCTCAGTCGCATGGAGCGACTTTTGACGGAAAGACCACCGGAACTTTCGGAGATATCGCATGCTTTTCATTCTATCCGTCCAAGAATCTCGGAGCATTCGGAGACGGCGGTGCTATAGTTACGGATGATGAAAACCTTGCAGAGTTTATAAAGATTTTCAGGAATTACGGTTCGCAGAAACGATACTACAACATGTTAGTCGGTGCCAACTCCAGACTTGATGAGATCCAGGCAGGTTTTCTGCGTGTAAAGCTTAAATATCTTGATGACATGACAAAAGAAAAGAGAGAATTCAGTCAAAGATATCTCAATGAGCTAAGAAATGACAAGATCGAGCTGCCAAGGATAAGAGAAAAAGCAACTCATATATGGCATCAGTTTGTGATAAAGACTCCTTACAGAGATGAACTCATGGATTATCTTAACGATAGGAACATAGGAACGATCATTCATTATCCGATACCGCCTCATCTGTCAGAGGCATATAGCTATCTGAACGTAAAAAAGGGTGATCTGCCCATAACGGAAGAATATGCGAACTCGGTTCTTTCGATACCTCTTTACAACGGAATGACAAAAGAGGAACAGGATTACGTTATAGATGCAATAAATGCATTCTAATAATCCTTTGATTATGGTAAAATATATTAGTTAGACATTTTTGAGGACGTACTTTTGAAAAAGATCAGATTTGGCAATTGTATTGCAGTTATTACAGCTTTATTGTTTTTGCTGCCCTATATGGGGGTAATATTCTATACCCTTCCAAGAAACGATGAATTTGCATGCGCATACGGGATAGTCAATCAGGGAGGATATTCACTGCTGACACTGTGCAGGCGTGTGGCAAATGACTATATGGTATGGGAAGGTAATTATTCGGGAATATTCATATATTCGATGTTAAACCCGATCGTTATCGGGAACTCGGATTCTACTGTATATTTCATGAATATCATATGCTTCATAGGATTTGTTATCGGGTGGACATATATCATATACAGATGTCTGTCGTTTTTTGATATCGATAAGAAGTATAAAAACTACTTATCGCTTGCAGGACTTATCCTTTCAATGAACTGCAGGTTTATGAGAGAGACGCTCGGCTGGTATACGGGATATATGTACTACACGCTGCAGCTGCTGCTCGGATGTCTGGGGCTGTTCATGGTATATGATCTGATAAGTAAAAAGGCAGACAGTAGGAACAAAAAGAAAGAAGTCGCGATAATAGTTGCGGCCTGTCTTTTTGAAGTGATAGGTGCAGGCGGAACACTTCATGTTTCTGCGATACTCTGCTGGATAATATTGCTCTTACTTATCTGGGCAGTTTACAGGAAAAAGGAATGGATAAAAGCGGCAATCCTGTTTGCATCTATTTTCATATCCACTATTGTAAATGTCGCGGCTCCAGGCCACAGGGTAAGGAAAGACGGATATGCATCGGTCTCGCTCGTTAAAGGTGTAGCATATACCGTTGTGTGTGTATATAAGGAGATAAGAAGAATATGTACACAGACATATCTGCCTTATGTATTTCTGATAATGTTTATTTTGATGATATTCATCATTAGGGAAGGCAGAAATATAATAGAGCTGAATCCTTTCATGACGGCGTTTGCAGGGATCGCATGTATACTGGGATCAACTTTCCCGGTCTGCTACGGATACGGCCGTGCATACATGGCCTCAAGAGGCATGGAGATGCTTGATCTTATGATCGTTATCTGGTCGATGATATTTCTTTTAAGTGTTGCAAATACCTTTGCCATTAAAAAGATCAGACCTTCTGCGGATTCTGTCATGACGGTTGCCATAATGGGAATTTTCCTTTTTTGCACAGTCGCCATAGGCAATATCGAAGTATCGGATATCCCGACTGTTCAGTGCATAAGCGGACTTGCAAACGGAAGCATAAAGGATTATTCGGATTACTGGAGAAATGTACTTCATCAGGTGGAAAACTCAGATGACAGGGATCTTGTGATAGATGTTGACAGCGAATATCTGGACAGGGAATGCATAATCGACAGAGTAATGATACAGGAAGACCCTACAGACTGGGTAAATACCTCCATGGCTACAGTCTACGGACATGATACCGTACGAATAAGACGTAAATGATCAGATTTTGGATGTTGGGATTATGAATAAACTATCAATAATCATACCGGTATATTTTAACGAAGATACGCTTAAGGATCTTTATGAGGATCTTGGCAAGAAGGTTTTGGGAAAACTTGATGACTATGAGATAGTCATGGTTGATGACGGATCAAAGGATTCTTCATGGCAGGTAATGCAGGAGATAAGAGAGCAGGATAAAGCACATATCAAATGCGTGCATCTGTCAAGAAATTTCGGTGAGCATTCCGCGATTCTGGCGGGATTAAATGTATGTACAGGAGACTGTGCTGTCACCAAGCAGGCTGACATGCAGGAGGAATCGGAACTGATACTAAGAATGTATGAAAGCTGGAAAAAGGGAAACAAGGTTGTTCTTGCTGTCAGAGAAGACAGACAGGACGGAAAGATATATCAGTTCTTTGCCGGTCTGTACTACAAACTGATGAAAAAGATCGTAAATCCCGAGATGCCCGAAGGAGGATTTGACTGCTATCTTCTGGATAGAAAGGTAATAGAAGTCCTAAAGATGTTAGATGAAAAGAATTCTGCTCTGACACTTCAGGTACTATGGGTAGGATTCAGATCCGAAAAGATATATTTCAACCGCAAGGCAAGAGAAAAAGGAAAAGGCCGCTGGACTATGGGAAAGAAGATCAAGCTCATAGTAGATTCGGTAATGAGTTTCTCATACTTCCCTGTAAGGCTTATGTCGATAATGGGAATAATCTTTTCCCTTGCTTCATTTGTCGGAATAATAATGTGTATCAGCGAGATAATCGTATCGGGTGTAAGAACTGTCGGATGGGCATCACTGATGACTGTTCTGCTGTTTTCAAGCGGTGTTGTAATGCTCATGCTGGGCATGCTTGGAGAGTATATATGGAGAGCGCTGGATGCCAGCAGCAACAGGCCGCCTTTCCTTATAGAAGAGATACTCGATGATGACGGCTCTAAAAGCAATGAATAAAAAGCATAGGGAAACGATATGAGAAATATTGAAGATATGTATAAGATAATAGAGTTCGATGAGCTTGGCGATGAAAGAGGCAATCTTGTAGTCGCTGAAGGAGAGAGTGATCTTGTACCGTTTTTGATAAACAGGATATTTTATATATACGGCTCTGATTCGCAGGTGGTAAGAGGCCAGCATGCGAATAAAAAGACCAAATTCATACTCATAAATGTCAGCGGAACCAGCAAGGTTAAGCTGGATAACGGAAAAGAAACCAGGATCATTGAACTCAACAAACCCAAAATGGGACTTTTCATAGATACAATGCTATGGAAGGATATGTATGATTTTTCACCTGATTCAGTACTTCTTGTACTGGCAAGCGAGCATTATGATTCTGAAGAATACATAAGAGATTATGACAAGTATATTGAAATGCTGAAAAGTGAAGAAGTATAAGAATGGCAAACGATAAACGCTTCTTGGACAACAGAAAATACGGACATGATGATTTGGCACCCATTGGCTGTAACGACTGTTTAGGCTGCGACAGCTGCTGTCACGGGATGGGCGATACAATAGTTCAGGATCCGTATGACATGTGGCTGTTTTGTAAAAACATGAGAGTTTCGGGAGGAGCGCAGGTAACGTTTGAATTGCTGATCTCAGAGGATGGCCCCTGGGAGTTATCATATCAGGACGGTGTTGTTCTTCCGAACATAAAGATGGTGGAGGACGGGCGCTGTCCTTTTCTTAATGACAAAAGGTGCTCTATCCATCCGATAAGAAGCGGGCTTTGCAGGCTTTTTCCGCTTGGAAGAGCGTTTTTAGACGATAAGATAGATTATTACGTAATGGGCGGCAGATACGGCTGTGAGAGGCATAGTGATGATGCTCATATGGTAAGTATTAAGGAATGGCTGGGATATCCTGACATAGACAGGTACGAGAAGTTTCAGATATCATGGCACGAGATAAAGACAAACATCCGTGAAGCTTCATCCGAGATATCATACGAGGAATACAAAAAACTGCAGGAAAAGCTGTTAGATAATTTTTACAAGATACCATATAAGGATAACTTTTTTGATGATTATGAGAGGCGTGTTTCTCGTTGGAAGATGTAATACTTGTAAATGATAAAACTCAATACGGACAGGATGCGCTGTCACTTGCAAAAGACAACATGATCCTTAAAGTCGATTTTACAGACATGTTAAAGAGGACATCGCATAACAGGATATACAGCGAGCTATTAGTAAAAGCGGTAGGAAAGAAATTGCTTTGTGAGGATACTATTGTGCTTGATGCAACAGCAGGCCTTGGAGAAGATGCGTTTATTCTTGCTTCGGCAGGACTAAAGGTAAAGATGTATGAACGGGATGAGACGATAGCAAAGCTTCTTGATGACGGTCTTAAAAGGGCGGCGCTTGTTGAAGAACTGTCGGGTATCGTCAGTCGTATGGAACTTATCATTGCAGACAGTATCGCAGCGATGGAAGATCACAGGATAAATCCTGATATCGTTTATCTTGACCCGATGTTCCCGCAAAGAAACAAGAGCGGTCTCATAAAGAAGAAATTTCAGATCCTGCAGCAGCTTGAGAGCCCCTGTGATGAAGAAGAGAGACTGCTTAATGCAGCACTTGATACTGATGCAAAAAAGATCATAATAAAGCGTCCTTTAAAGGGCGAGTACCTGGCGGGTGTAAAACCGAGCTATTCTCTGAAGGGCAGGGCGATCAGATATGACTGCATTTCTCGATAAGGACATAAGAGAGCCGCTGTTTGATTTCTTGGAAGAAAACTTTGGCAAGACAAGGATAATAGAAGAGAAAAACATCGGTGATTCGAGAGCCGATGTGATCATGGTGACTGAAAACGGACTCTACGGAATAGAGATCAAATCCGATGCCGATACTTATGCAAGACTGTCAGGACAGGTTAAGGATTATGATAAATACTTTGACAAAAACATTGTCGTAGTAGGATCTAGCCATGCACACAGCATAGAAGAGCATGTGCCGGCTCACTGGGGGATAATAACCGCAGAGAACGTTGACGGCAAGGCCGACTTTTATATATTGAGACAGGCTTGTAAAAATCCCAATATCGAACTTGCAAAAAAACTGAGTATACTTTGGAGACCCGAGATCGCACAGCTTCAGCTTTTAAACGAAATGCCAAAGTATGATTACCTGAGCAAAAAGAACGTTATTGAAAAGATCTGCGACAGGGTACCCGAAAAGATCGCTTATGAAAAGATCACAACGCAGATCTGTGATCTCCTGTTTGAGAGAGATTATGAAAAGATCGCTGAAACGGTAAATGCATACAGAACTGCTCACGGTCACAAGCCGAGAAGAAACAGGGTAAAAAGGAGAAGGCGCAAGCGTAAAACATAATGCTTTATATATTAAGACACGGAAAAACCGACTGGAATGCAGCTTTTAAGCTGCAGGGCAGGACAGATATAAAACTGAACGAAGAAGGAAGAGAAATGGCGCAGAATGCGGCCATGGAAGCAAAGGACATAGACTTTGACATATGCTTTTCGTCACCGCTCATAAGGGCTCTGGAAACGGCACGTATCGTATTGCATGACAGAGATATACCTATTGAATGCGACGACAGACTTATGGAGATGTGTTTCGGAGAATACGAGGGGATAGAAAGAAGCTTTGATATCCCTGACTGTCCGATCAATGCTCTCTTTAAGGATCCGGTCAATTATACGGCTGATAAGGGAGCGGAGAGCTTTGAGGAACTCTTTGAAAGAACGGGAGATTTTTTGAACGAAAAGATATATCCTCTTCTAAAAGAGGGCAAGGATATCCTTATTGTCGGACACGGTGCGATGAACTGCAGCATAGTAAGCCAGATAAAAGGATATGATCTGGCTCATTTCTGGGACGGAATGACTGACAACTGCAAGCTTGTCAGACTTCTGTAAGTCTTGTATCGAGTCTTATAATGTATTAAGATTTATCTGAGTATGATCATATGGATCAGGAGGAAGATATGTATCGCATAATCATAGACAGCTGCGGTGAACTTACTAAAGAGATGAAGGATGATCCTCATATCTGCAATGTGCCACTTACTCTGCAGATAGACGGAGAAGATATAGTGGATGATGAGAGTTTTGATCAGGCATACTTTATAAAAAAGGTAGCTGAGAGTGTGGAAGGACCAAAATCAGCATGCCCTGCGCCGGGACTCTATCTTGAGCAGATGGAGATGGAAGAGGAGCATATATATATAGTTACTCTTTCAGCGCAGCTCAGCGGTTCATACAACAGTGCGATGACAGCCAAGAACATGTATGAAAACGATCACGAGAATGAGACCGGCAAAAGAATACATGTATTTGATTCAAAGTCTGCATCGATAGGCGAGACACTCATCGGACTTAAGATAAAGGAATGCGAAGAGGCTTTGATGTCATTCGAGGACGTGGTAAAAACAGTCGATGAATATATTGCTTCACAGCATACTATCTTTGTTCTTGAGTCATTGGAGACATTAAGAAAGGCAGGACGCATAAGCTGGCAGAAGGAGAAGATAGCCTCAGTACTTAATATCAAGCCGATAATGGGTTCTACCGATATAGGCTCAATTGTTCAGCTTTCAAAGGCAAGAGGAATGCTAAATGCACTCGACAGGATGGTTGAGTGTCTGCTTGCCGTTACAAAGGATACGGAAAAAAGGATAGTCGCGATCTCTCACTGCAACTGTTTTGAGAGAGCGGAGGCGCTTAAGAAAAAGCTTTTGGATAAAGCCAGATTCAAAGCGGTAATAATACTTGATACTGCCGGTGTTTCTACGATGTATGCAAACGACGGCGGACTTATAATGGTATCTTAAGATGGGAAGAAGAAAAAGAAGAAGCTATATATGGATCAATCTGTTGATCATCATGATGTTCCTGGCCGTTATAGGGGCAGGAGCATTTTTTTATATCAATGCCAACAGGATAGGACTTGTCGGGCAATGGCATCGAACGATCGATGTGACAGACGATGTATCAGACGGCATAAGGGGTTATTTACGGGAGGTACTTAGTGAAGAGGAGATAGCTGAGTGCAGCCTGCCCGATAAGATCGAGATCGATTCTGTTCTGATCATTTCAAAGGACGGGACCATGACAGAGTCTGTTGATGAAGTCTCTTATTATGATGCGCAGCAGGCAGCAAAAGAAGCACTGACTGATGCCGTCATAAAGGTCATAGAAGACAAGATGCAAAAGACTTATATCGAAACTGATATGACTACGCAAGAGCTTATTAAGGAAGCTACAGGGATGGAGATAAACAACTATCTGGACAAATACGGACCAAGGATGATGCCTTCCATGGATGAGCTTAACGATGCATACGGAATGAATGCCACATATACTGCGGACAGAACAAACATAGAGATTGCAAAGGGAAGTGGGACAGAAATATGTGATTATGCCCTGTCGCACGGAATGCTTGTCATCGATCACACCATAAATGCGGCAGTATATCATAAGAGCGAAAAACTAAGAGAAGATAAGAAGGAGGATTAATGATGAAAAAATGTTTTAATCTTATCCCCATCCTTTTTGTTTTCATTTTCTGTATAAATGCATTGGCATCTCAGACAAAGGAGACCGTAAAGATAAGTATAAACGGTACTGAATCAAATATCAGAGTACTCAACCACGACTACGACAAGAACATGTACATATCAATGAATGATATGTCACAGCTTTTAAAGGATACCGACAAGGCATTCACTGTTGAATGGACAAGCAAGGACGGTCAGACCTGCGTCGTATTAAAACCGGGAAAAGCACAGGATGAAGCAGATACTGATCAAAGTATAGACAGTCAGGAATCTTCAGAGGAAAACGATGAGGATAACAAGGTAAACTACACAAGAAAGAGGATATTTGTCAACATAGGCGGAAATGACTACAGCTTCTATGCGATCCCTGTAAGCGAGAAGGATTACAAGGATTGTTATGTAAACCTAGGAGAATTTGCACTTGCCTCAAACATGGACATCAGCTGTTATAACAATGCGGTTTACATAAATACGAAAGGCGAATTTGACTTCGGGAAATATGATCTTTTAAATTCAGGTCTTCCCTATATGGCAGACAGCTGCCTTGTCGGAGATGCGACCACGGGAAACATCTATTATTCACAAAATGCAGATGAAGTCGTAACGATAGCCAGTACGACAAAGCTTATGACATATCTGATAATAAAGGATGCGATGTCTCAGGGAAAGATATCTGAAAATGACACAGTCACATTTTCCAAGAAGGCTTCCGATTTATCAAAGACCTCAAACGGTGTGGTAAGAGTAGAACCCGGACAGACTGCGAACATAACGGATGTCATAAGCGCGATGTTGATATGTTCGAGCAATGAGTGCTCGCTTGCACTGGCCGAGCATCTGTGCGGGAGCGAAGAAAACTTTGTGGATCTGATGAATCAGAAGGCAGTGGCTCTCGGACTGTCAATGGATGCGCTCTTTTATAATCCTCACGGACTTCCGGTTTATGATGAGGATGTCCTTACGGTAAAGAGACAGAATCATTTATCTGCAAATGATATGTTTAAGTTAGCATCCCACATACTTGAAAAATATCCCGAGATAACACAGATCACTTCGATAAAGAAGACCAAATTAGCTTCACTCAACAATTTTGAAGCCGTAAATACAAATGTGCTCCTTTATAACGTTCCCGGAACGGTAGGACTTAAAACAGGTACGACCGACAAGGCTCAGTCATGTCTTGTTTCGGCTTATGAAGCATCAGATACTTCAGGAGAACCTCATTATATAGTCACCATTGTATATGGAGCAGAGAATACCCAGACTCAGAGCTATACATCTATGGTATTGATGAGATACGGCATACAGAAGTTCAATGTTTCAGAACTCGGTATCGTACCGGATAACGGAGGTTCAAAGGAGATCCCCGAAAACCTTGAAGGACTTATAGGAGCAGTTATAAACACGGCCAGAAGACATGCAAAATGATCAATGGTATACATAAATGGTTAACATAATGAATTCTAAAGACATAGCTACGATAAAACTGAAAAAAGGCGAAGGCAGGTATCTTAAATCCGGCGGAGCATGGATATATGATAATGAGATAGATGCATGCATCGGTACATATGAAAACGGAGATATCGTAAATGTGATAGATTTTGACGATTATCCGATGGGCTGCGGTTATATCAACGATAATTCAAAGATACGTATAAGGATGCTTAGCCGCAGATCAGATACCGTGATCGATGAGGCGTTTTTTCATAAGCGCTTAAAGGATGCATGGTCATACAGAAAGACTGTTATGGGAGATAAGGATATCTCTTCATGCAGAGTCGTATTCGGCGAAGCGGATTTTTTGCCGGGGATCACGATAGACAAATATGAAGATGTACTGGTAGTGGAATCTCTGGCACTCGGTATAGACAGATACAAGTCAGTGATAGTCGATGAACTTAAAAAGATCCTTAAAGA
>CADAPR010000028.1 GCA_902789785.1 uncultured Lachnospiraceae bacterium | reverse complement strand
TCGTTATATCGGAATATCTTTATTATTTCTTTAACCTGAATCATTGATTTATTGTATTTTTTTTAGTACAATCTTTGTATATTGTACACAATATACAATCCAGTACAAAACAGGTGGTGATTTTTTGAAGATCAGTGCAATGTCCAAGGTAAATCTGGGACTCGACGTCTTAAGAAGACGTGATGACGGTTATCATGAAGTCAGGATGATCATGCAGACTCTTAAGCTGTGTGATGAATTGTATTTTGAAGAAACTCAGAAAAATGAGATAAGGATAGTCTGCAACAGTGAAAACCTTGAGTGTGATGAGAACAACCTTATATACAAGGCTGCAAGACTCATAATGGATGAGGCCGGGATAGACAGGGGGCTTGATATAAGGCTAAAAAAGAATATCCCGATTGCGGCCGGTATGGCAGGCGGAAGCAGCGATGCCGCAGCTACTTTGGTAGCGTTAAATAAGATGTTTGGTATAGATTTCGATATCGCAAAGCTCAAAGAGATAGGTGTAAAGATAGGTGCAGACGTGCCCTACTGCATTGAGGGAGGCACTCAGCTTTCCGAAGGCATAGGCGAGAAGCTCACACGATTAAAGGATGCTCCGCAGTGCTTTGTCGTGGTGGCCAAACCTCATATTGGCGTATCTACAAAATATGTCTATGAGAATCTTCATGTGGAAACGATAAAAACTCATCCAAATATAGATGCGATGCTAAAAGGCATAGATGCTGGAGATCTAATAGAGATATCCTCGCATATGGAAAACATTTTAGAGAATGTGACCGAAAAGAAATATCCGGTCATAGCGATGCTTAAAAGCAAGCTTAAGAGTATGGGAGCGTTAAATTCTCTGATGAGCGGGAGCGGACCGACTGTATTTGCCCTGTTTGATGACAGGGATAAGGCTGATAAAGCCTGTGAGGCAGTTTTAGATACGGGAGAGGTCGCATTCGGGTGCGTAACACAGTTTTCGGATAGGACTTGTATCATAGAGGAATGATGATTATTTGATGAAAGGAAGCGGCATATGGAAAATTATATGCAGGATGCTTTTCTGCCACTGAGAGATGTGGTGTTTAAGACATTAAGACAGGCGATACTGACCGGTGAGTTAAAACCCGGGGAGAGGCTCATGGAGATACATTTAGCCAACAAGCTCGGTGTATCGAGGACTCCTATCAGAGAGGCGATAAGACAGCTTGAGCTTGAAGGACTTGTTATCATGGTGCCCAGAAAAGGGGCACAGGTTGCAAGTATAACGGAAAAGAGCCTTACTGATGTACTGGAAGTCAGACTGGCGCTTGAAAAGCTTGCAGTCGAGCTTGCCTGCAAGAGGATAAGCTATGAGCAGAAAGAGATACTTAAGGAGAAGATGCTCGAGTTCGAACAGCTTGCGGGAACAGACGATGCATCTTTGATAGCACGTGCGGATGTTGCGTTCCATGATGCGATCTTTGAGTCTACCGGAAACATGAGACTTGGTCAGATGGTAAACAATCTTGCCGAGCAGATGTACCGCTACAGATTTGAATATATAAAGGATAGATCCGGACATGAAAAGCTCGTTTCAGAGCACAGACTGATCTATGATGCCATAATAAGGGCAGATATAGAGGAGGCAACAAAGCAGATATCTGTCCACATCAAGAACCAGGAGGCTTCGATAATAAATCAGATCAGGTCCGAAAAGGGTAACTGACATGAAAGAGCAGGTCATTGTCTCAATAAAGGGACTGCAGATAGGAAAGGATTCTCAAAAAGAAAGCATCACAAGCGAGCATGATGGACGCTTTTTTGAACGTGAAGGAAAGCGGTATGTGATGTATAACGAGAATACCGAAGGAACGGATGAGATAACCAAATGTCTTATAAAGATCGGCTTTAACGAAGTGACAGTTACAAAGCGCGGAGCCGTAAATGTCGAGATGCCCTTTAAGATGGGAGCAAAAAAGCTCACCAACTACGATACTCAGTTTGGCGGCTTTACGCTCGGGTTTAAGACAAAGAACATCTCATGCGTCGAGACGGATCATCTGATAAGCCTCGATATAGATTATGTCCTGGATATGAATTATGAATATATGGCGGACTGTCATATAAATATAAGGATAAAAGAAAAGGAATCGTGACACGATTCCTTTTTGCTTTCTACTTTATAGGCTTTGCTCCGGCCTTTTCCTGTGCTGCCTCGAGAGCTCTCTTAAAGCGGCTCTTCTTTTTCTGTTCACGAACGATCGGCTTGCCGTGAAGACCCTTTACTTCGGTGATGTACATGCCGCTGACGCTGGCCTTTACTTCCTTTTTAACGGGAACATCCTCAAATATGTTCTCGTCGCAGATAAGAGTCATTATCTGTGGTCCGATCTTTGCTTTTACGACCGGAACTTTTGAATTTCTCATGATCTTGGGTGTCTGTTCAACGACATATGCAGGGAAGCCTGCATCCTTTAATTTCATGCGCTTCTTGTCGATTATGAGCATTGAAACGGACTGCTTTGCTGCGTCGATCGCCTCTTTCTGCTCAGCCTGCTTCTTCTGAGCTTTCTTGCCGAGGAAATATAATACTACGATCGCGATTATTAAGATCGCTATGATGATCAGCGAAACTATTGTAGCTGTTTTCAACGTGTAACCTCCTTAAATAAATCAAAGACTTCTCAAATTCTATCATTTTATAAGACGAAAGGCAAGAAACACTTTAATAACACCTGAAAGTATGGTATAAATATAGGATGTGTTATTATAAATATAAGCAATAGAAAGCGGAGTGTATTATGAAGAAGAAATTAATGACAGTATTGACTGTTGCTGCAAGCTTGCTGTGCATGAGCGCCTGCTCTGTGTCGGGTGATGCCGTAGCCAGCCTGAATCCGGATAAGTATATCACTCAGATTGGGGATTACAACGGCCTGACTCTTGAAGCAGCTCTCAGAGAAGTCACTGACGAGATGGTTGAAAACAGGATACAGTCAAATCTCGCAAATTCAATGGAAGATGTTGAAGTTACAGGACGTGCGTTAAAGAGCGGGGATATAGCAAATATAAATTATGAGGGAAAGATCGACGGCGTTAAGTTTGACGGCGGTTCAAACATGGGAGAGCCCGGATATGACCTCGAGATAGGTTCTGGGGCTTTCATACCCGGATTTGAGGAAGGACTCATCGGCATGAATGCCGGAGAGACGAGGGATATCACTGTTACATTCCCTGAGCAGTATCCTGCAGAGCAGCTTGCCGGAAAGGATGCCGTATTTACAGTAGTGCTCAATTCCATCAAGGAAAAGAAGATACCCGAACTGACGGATGAATATGTAGCCGGACTCGGTATTGAAAACGTGAATACGATCGACGGCCTAAAGACATACATGAGACAGCAGCTTGAGATAGAAGCCCAGAATGACTATGAGACACAGCTTAACAATTCTGCGATGCAGAAGATGATCGAGATATGTGATTTCACGGACGAGATCCCTGAGGACAGATACAAATACTACTATGACAATGTGATAAACATGGATTCTCAGTATGCAGCCCAGTTTGGAGTGGATCTTGATACATTCGTTACCGGATACTACGGATTCGAGAACACGGATGCATATTACAAGCATGTTGAGGATAGCGCGATGCAGGCTGTTCAGATCGACCTTGCAAGCGGAATGATCCTTAAAAATGCAGGCGAAAAAGTCACAGACAAGATGGTCGAGGAGGACATCGCCGCAAACCTTGAAAACTACGGTGTCTCTACTGTAGAGGAATTCAAGGAGAACTACAACATAGATGAATACAAGTCTTATCTCATAAACAGAAAAGCACTTGAGATCATAAAGGAAAATGCCAAGATAGTAACGCCCGCTCAGGCGACGGATACTGTCTCTGAATAATACGGAAAGAGGTTTTTTATATGGATCTTACAAACATCAAACAACTGTTTAGAAACAAAGAGGAATACTTTGACAAGGAAGTGACTATAGGCGGATGGGTAAGAGGCAACAGAGACTCTAAAAGCTTCGGTTTCCTTGTTATAAATGACGGTACGTTTTTTGAAGCCCTGCAGGTAGTCTATGCCGACAAGCTTGAAAACTTCGACAAGATCACAAAACTAAATATCGGTTCTGCAGTGATCGCAAAGGGCAAGATCGTGGCTACACCGGATGCAAAGCAGCCGTTTGAGATGCAGGCAAGCCAGATTGTGATCGAAGGAGAGTCTACTCCCGATTATCCGCTGCAAAAGAAGAGACATACATTTGAATATCTTCGTACGATCTCTCATCTTAGAGCAAGAACGAATACATTCGAGGCCGTATTCAGAGTAAGATCTGTTGCTGCCTATGCGATACACAAGTTCTTCCAGGAGAGAGGCTTTGTATATGTTCATACACCGATAATTACCGGAAGCGACTGCGAGGGTGCAGGCGAGATGTTCCAGGTTACTACCATGGACATGAACAATCTTCCTCTTACCGAAGAAGGAAAGGTTGATTTTACGCAGGATTTCTTCAACAAGCCTACAAACTTAACCGTAAGCGGACAGCTTAACGTTGAGACCTATGCGTTTGCATTCAAGAACGTTTATACATTCGGTCCCACATTCCGTGCCGAGAATTCAAATACGACTCGTCATGCTGCAGAGTTCTGGATGATAGAGCCCGAGATGTGCTTTGCTGATCTGAAAGATGATATGATGTGTGCAGAAGCCATGCTCAAATATGTTATCAGATACGTGCTTGACAACTGCCCTGAGGAGATGAACTTCTTTAACAGCTTTGTTGACAAGGGACTCATTGAACGTCTTGAGCATGTCGTTAACAGCGATTTCGGACATGTAACATACACTGATGCGATCAAGATACTTGAAAAGCACAATGATGAATTCGATTACAAGGTATTCTGGGGATGCGATCTTCAGACAGAGCATGAGAGATACCTTACAGAGAAGGAATTCAAGAGACCAGTATTCGTGACAGATTATCCCAAGGAGATCAAGGCTTTCTACATGAAACTGAATGATGACGGAAAGACTGTAGCAGCCTGTGACTGTCTCGTACCCGGAATAGGCGAGATCATAGGCGGATCTCAGCGTGAAGATGATTACGAGCTTCTAAAAAAGCGCATGGAAGAGCTTGGACTTAACAAGGAAGACTATGATTTCTATCTGGATCTTAGAAAATACGGTTCAGCAAGACATGCCGGATTCGGACTCGGTTTTGAGAGATGCATCATGTATCTGACAGGTATGGGAAATATCAGAGACGTCATTCCTTTCCCTAGAACAGTAAACAACTGTGAACTTTAAGGATAAAAGATAGGAGTATATATATGGATTCAGAAAAGAAGATAATGCTCTCGGGCATACAGCCCAGCGGTGATCTGCACCTTGGAAACTACCTTGGAGCAATAAAGAACTGGGCAGACCGTGTCAATGAATTTGAGTGCTATTATTTCATGGCTGACCTTCATACAATAACGGTAAGACAGGATCCCAAGGAACTGAGAAGAAGATCTATAGAGATGCTGGCTCTTTATATAGCATGCGGTCTTGATCCAAACAAGAATACGCTGTTTTTGCAGTCACATGTACCTGCTCATGCACAGCTTGGATGGGTCCTTGACTGCTATACGATGTTTGGTGAACTCAGCCGAATGACCCAGTTCAAGGATAAATCTGAAAAGCATAAGGACAATATAAATGCAGGTCTGTTTACCTATCCGTCACTTATGGCAGCAGATATACTTTTATATCAGCCGCATTATGTGCCTGTCGGAGAGGATCAGAAGCAGCATGTAGAGCTCACCAGGGATCTGGCAATACGATTCAACAACATCTACGGAGATGTGTTCAGAGTACCCGAACCGTATATCAGCAAGGTCGGAGCCCGTATCTACGGTCTGACAACTCCCGGTTCAAAGATGTCTAAATCAGAGCCTAACGGCTGTGTATTCCTAATGGATGAGCCGGATGTCATCATGAAGAAGTTCAAGCGCGCAGTTACAGATTCCGATACGGAAAGATGCGTTCATTTTGATAAGGAAAACAAGCCTGGAGTAGCCAATCTCATGGCTATCTATTCAACCATCACAGGAAAGAGCTATGATGAGATAGAAAAGGAATTCGAGGGAGCAGGATACGGCGTGTTCAAGCCTGCTGTAGGCGAAGCCGTAGTTGAGACACTCACTCCCATAAGAGAAGAAGCCAAGAGGCTGATCGCTGACAAGGCTTATCTTGATTCCGTTTACAAGGAAGGAGCCGAGAAGGCTTCATACATAGCTAACAAGACATTGCGCAAGGTATACAAGAAGGTTGGTTTCTATCAGCTCTAAATGATCTGACATAGTTTGCAGAGGGGTACTTTTTCTGAATGAAGAGATTAAAAGAGGCTCTGGCACTAATCTTAATATTGAGTCTGAGCGTGACCTCAGGCGTGTATGCGACCACGATAGATGATATCAAGAAGCAGAAGCAGGAGACGCAAAAGCAGCTGGACAAGGCTAATGAGGATATATCCGAGCTTACCGAGGTCAGAAAAGGCATTACCGATGAGATACAGCAGATAGATGATGATCTGGTCGAGGTAATGACATCGATCAGCATCCTTGAAGACGAGATATCGGATATCGAAGCCGAGATAGAAGTCAAGAAGGTTGAGCTTGAAGATGCCATCGAGGTGATGAATGCCCAGTATGAGGCTATGAAGGCCAGGATCAAATTCATGTATGAAAAGGGCGATGCCACCTATGCACAGCTTCTGTTTGAGTCAAAGACCATGGGAGACCTTGTGAACAAGGCCGAATACATTGATGAGATGTATACCTATGACAGACAGAAACTGGATGAATTCATCGCAGCCAAAGAAGCGGTGGAAGCAGCCAAGATCGCTCTTGAGGAAAAGCAGGAAGAGCTTGAGACCGCTCATTATGAACTTGAGGAAGAAAAGAACGAGTTAAACACTCTGCTTAACGAAAAGAAAGAGGAAGCGGAGGATTACGATAATCAGATAGCCAAGGCCAAGCAGGAAGCGGCAGCTTACAAGGCTCAGATCAAGCAGCAGAACAATCAGATAAGAAAGCTTGAGGAAGAAGCAAGAAGAAAAGCGGAGGAAGAACGCCGCAAAGCCGAAGAAGCCAGAAAAAAAGCCGAGGAAGCAGCAAAATCAGACAGCTCAAGCAGCTCATCTAATGAAAGCAAGAAGGAAGAGGCAGCTTCAGTCGTAAGCAGTTCAAACGGAAGCGCAAAGGGCAAGGATATAGCAAACTACGCATGCAAATTCATAGGAAATCCCTATGTTGCAGGCGGTACTAGCCTGACGGACGGAGCAGACTGCTCAGGATTTACCATGTCGGTATATCAGGCATTCGGATATTCTCTGCCGAGAAGCTCCACTGCTCAGAGAAGCGCTGGAACTGGCGTAACATATGCGGAGGCTCAGCCGGGCGATATCCTGTGCTATGCAGGCCATGTAGCCATCTATATAGGCAACGGCCAGATAGTGCATGCATCTACTCCCGCTTCGGGAATAAAGATAGGAAGTGCAACTTACAGAGAGATCCTTGCTGTAAGAAGAATAGTGGATTGATTTAAGGAAAACGCTCAGGCGTTTTCTTTGAATTTAGGGAAAGGAACACCTAATGGAAAGAGAAAAGGTAATAGTCCTTGATTTCGGGGGACAGTACAATCAGCTTGTGGCAAGACGTGTCAGGGAGTGCAATGTCTATTGCGAGATATATTCATACAAGACTGATATAGAAAAGATAAAGCAGCTAGATCCCAAGGGTATCATACTGACCGGCGGTCCCAACAGCTGCTATGAAGAGGGCGCGCCGACATACTCAAAACAGCTGTTTGAGCTTGGCATACCGGTCTTGGGCCTTTGCTACGGTGCACAGCTGATGATGCACGTACTCGGAGGAAAGGTTGAAAGAGCAGATAACAGAGAGTACGGAAAGACAAAGGTCTATATAAACAGAAAGAGCGGACTTTTCCATGGTATCGGAGACAAATGCTCAGATATTGAAGGCGTGATATATGACGATCATAAGCATGACGATCATGAGACTCTCTGCTGGATGAGTCATTTCGACTATATATCAAAGATAGCACCCGGATTTGAGATCGTTGCCCATACAGCAGACTGTCCGGTTGCTGCAGCACAGGATCTTTCAAGAAAGCTGTATGCGATACAGTTTCATCCGGAAGTACTTCATACACCGCGCGGAAAGGATATGCTCTACAATTACGTAAGGAACATATGCGGATGTGCGGGTGACTGGAGGATGGATTCTTTTGTCGAAAGTTCGATAAGAAATATCCGTCAAAAGGTTGGAGACGGCAAGGTGCTGCTTGCTCTTTCGGGCGGTGTTGATTCTTCCGTGGCAGCAGGCCTTTTGTCAAAAGCGATAGGCAAGCAGCTAACATGCGTGTTTGTGGATCACGGTCTGCTAAGAAAGAACGAGGGAGATGAAGTTGAGGCGGTATTCGGCCCCAAAGGAGACTTTGATCTTAATTTCATCCGCGTAAATGCTCAGGAAAGATATTATAAGAAGCTTGCCGGTGTACTCGATCCCGAGAGCAAGAGAAAGATAATCGGAGAGGAATTCATAAGGGTATTTGAGGAAGAAGCAAAGAAGATAGGCGCAGTGGATTATCTTGCACAGGGAACCATTTATCCCGATGTCGTGGAGAGCGGTCTTGGCGGAGAAAGCGCTGTTATCAAGTCTCATCACAATGTCGGCGGTCTTCCCGATTTTGTGGATTTCAAAGAGATAATAGAGCCTTTGAGAGATCTGTTTAAAGATGAAGTGCGTCAGGCAGGCCTTGAACTCGGACTCCCTGAAAGACTTGTTTTCAGACAGCCATTCCCCGGCCCGGGACTCGGCGTAAGGATCGCGGATGAGATAACCGCTGACAAGGTAAGGATAGTGCAGGATGCAGATGCCATCTATCGTGACGAGGTAGACACTGCGGCAAAAGAGTATAAAATGACAAACGGCAAAGATCCCGAATGGATGCCCAATCAGTATTTTGCGGCACTTACAAATATGCGTTCCGTTGGTGTAATGGGTGATGAGAGGACTTTTGATTATGCTATAGCTCTAAGAGCGGTAAAGACTGTTGATTTCATGACAGCTGAGGCATGCGATATACCGTTTGAAGTGCTTCAAAGAGTGATGAGCCGTATCATAAACGAGGTAAGAGGCGTAAACAGAGTATTCTATGATCTTACGAGCAAGCCTCCGGGAACCATAGAATTCTTATAGAGCAGATTTTTATTGCATTGGATATTATTGCATACATGACCCTGGAAAGGACTGATGTCTTTTTCGGGGTTTTTTGTTAGAATGATAGTAAATGATATCCTAAATAGATTTAAAGATCAAATATTTGAAAGAAAAGTGGTATCATCTGTCAGCAATAAAAGAATAAGGAAAACTCAAAATGGATAATGAATTCTTTAATGACTGGTTTAATGCATTTAATGCGGGTCTTGAAAAGATGGATATAAAGGAGTGTTCAAGACTGTTTGAGGATTGTGCAAAAAGATGCTCTCTTGATGCCCTTAAGTATCTGTACAGAGACCTGTTTGAGGAATGTGAGAGTAATCTTGATACATTCTTTAAGCGCGTAGGGGAAAAGAAGAATGTAAAGGGAAGAGTGATCGAACCAGGAAAGGTGTACGAACTGATCTTTACAAACTGCGACTGTCCGCTGCATACGCAGGCTAATATCAGATCAAACAGACTGTGCGAGTGCTCAAGACAGAGTATGATATGCGTGTTTAAGGATCTTGTGCCAGACAGGAAGTTTACAATAGAATGCAAGGGATCTATCCTTTCTGGAAATGATATATGCTGTCACAGGATAGTATTTGATAAAAAGGGGGATCAATGAAAAGAGAAATGGGTATAGCCAGATGCGGACTGGCATGCTGTCTTTGCAGCGAGAATGATCATTGCCACGGATGCAACTCGGGAGAATGTCCGGGCTCGCAGTGGTGTGAGAACAGAAAGTGTTTGATCAATAAGAAAATCGAGCATTGCTATGAGTGTGATGATAAATGTGAAAAAGGCATGTTCTCAAAGATCAAGCCATATGGTTTTACGCTGTTTGCAAAAAGATACGGAGAAGATCAGCTTATGGACTGTCTTGAGAGAAATGAAAAAGACGGGATCGTATATCATCGAGAGGGAATAATCGGTGATTACGATGACTTTGATGATGTCGAAAAACTTATAGAATTCATAAAGACAGGCGCTAGAGGATAGGAAGAAGATCTGTTGACAACCAGCATGAAAAGGAAGCAGGCATGAGATTAGTTTTTCCAAATATTTCATATAAAGAAAAAGCGATCGATTATATAAATGAGTTTATTGAGTACGGCTCTGAGATAAACGGCAGTGGCAGTCTGGATAGATATCTGGAAGAAGAGACATATGAGTTGTGGCTTGAAAAGATACTTAAAGATATGGATATAGCAAATATCAAAAAGCCCAGGGTGCCCTCTCTTACATACTTCTATGTCAGAGAAGAAGATGACCAGATAGTGGGGATGGTCAATATCAGACTGGCACTTAATGATTTTTTAAAGAACGAGGCAGGACATATAGGGTATTCCGTAAGGCCGACACAGAGACGAAAGCATTATGCTACGGATATGCTTTCTGAGGCTCTAAAGGTCTGCAAGACTATCGGGATCAGGGAAGTACTTATATCATGCGATAAAGAAAACATAGCTTCAGCAGGCGTCATCCTTAACTGCAATGGTGTATTGAAAAACGAGTTTCACAGCGATACGTTTGATGAGGATCTTCAGATGTATGCTATAAATCTTTGATGAAAATGGAGAAATCATATGCAGGGACTGGGACCAAATGATTCTTTGGCGGTGAAGGATCAGTATGCTACTTCAAAAGGCTTAGATATAAGGATATCATTTCATGACAGGTATTCAACAAACAGGCAGGGATATCTTAACTGGCTGATATCAAATTATGATATACGTGAAGGCTTTAAAGTTCTTGAGATCGGATGCGGCTCAGGCGGGTTATGGCTTAGTCATGATGATGTTATTACAAGATGTCAAGAACTGTTTTTAACAGACATGTCTGAAGGCATGATAAAAACGGCAAAAGAAAATATCGGGCAGTACGATAACGTTATCTATCAGATAGAGGATATTCAGAATCTGAGCTTTGAGAATGATCTTTTTGATGTTGTTATCGCCAATGCCATGCTTTATCATGTGCCTGATCTTGACAGAGGGCTATACGAGGTACGAAGAGTCTTAAAAGATGAAGGTATATTCTACTGTGCAACGTTTGGCGAGAATAACTTTACCGACATTCTTGCTGACTGGTTTAAGCTTTCGGGAGAGGATTTTAATCCCAACCACAACTTTACGATGCAAAACGGTTATGACAAACTGAGCAGACATTTTGAATCGGTAACTCCTTTGATCTATGAAGATTCTTTGCATATAACCGACATGGAGGATCTTGTCACATATCTTAAAAGCCTTTCTTCGTTTAAAGCTGTTCTTGATCTTTCCGATGACAGGATAAGAGACATACTTAATGAACATGTTTCTTTTGGAACGATAGATCTTCCAAAGGAATACGGAATGTTTATATGCCGATAATGTTTAGTGCTGTTACGCTTCTCTGATCAAATGAGAAGCGTTTTTTAATGCTGGAATAAATCCTGTCGGATATAAACAAAAGTTATCGCACATAATAGGAAATACTGATTATACAAGAATGATCTAGAATGATACTATTCTCGTATAACCTACCAAACAGATGGGTAAATAAAACGAAAGGAGATATTCACATGTCTGATCCGGTGAAAATAAGCGTATACAGAAAGAATACTGCAAGTGACTATCTTGAGACTGCCATAGATGTGGCAAGATGGATAAAGAAATATGAAGTAATAAAAGGCGCTTACAAGTGTTGGGAGATAAGCAGCGGTGCCGGCTCAAAGGAAGGCGATGACCTGGCTCAGAAGATGACCGACAGAAGCATTTATTCCGGAGCTGCAGGAGTAGGTCTTTTCTTTATTCAGCTTTATGAAGCAACTGAAAATGAAAAATATCTTGATGAGGCAATACAGGCAGGCGAGTATCTGCTAAATACATTTAACGAGAACAATATAAAGCCCGGTATCCACGGCGGACTTACAGGCGAGGGATTCTTTACGGAAGCTCTGTTTAAGAAGACCGGTGACGTAAGGTATCATGAATACGCGATAAATGCCGGTGATATAGTTTATAAACATGCAGTGAGAGAAAACGGATACATTCACTGGGAAGGCCTTGTGGATTACATGGGTGATGGCAGCGTCATCGCATACTGGCTATATCTTGCCAGGATCACAGGCAAACAGAAATATGTTGATTATGCAAAGAAATTTCTGGATTACATCATAACATTTAAAACAGATAATGGGGATGGTACAACATACTGGAAATTCTTTGATATACATGATTATTTTCCTGAACTGCCTGCAGGAGGTATCCTCCCGAATTTTGCACATGGCACGGCTGGAATAGCGTATCTGCTTACGCTTTACTATGAAGCCACCAAAGACGAGAAATATCTTGAACTGGCAAAGTCGGGATTCAGGTTTTTGGAAAATATCGCGATCAATAACGATGATGCATCAATAGTTCCTTATCTGTATCTGCCAGAGGGTGACAAAGATTTTGATGTATTTTATCTGAGCATGTGTCACGGACCGGCAGGAGATGCGATAGTAGCTAAAGAATTATATAAGGCAACTAAGGATGAACGATATCTGCAGTTTTACAAGAGATTGTCAAATGCTCTTGACAGAGCAGGCGTTACATACAAAAGATCACCCGGATACTGGAACGACTGCATATGCTGCGGTTCTGCCGGAGTACTGCTTCACTTTGTGGATGGCATAGGTCTGATAAAGGATGAATCCTATAAAACAAGGGCGATCGGTGTTGCTGACAAGCTGTTAGGCGATGCATTTAAAAATGATGAAGGGACAAGATGGTACAATGCCTGGACCAGAGTACTGCCATGGAATGTGGATGCACACATAGGACTCTATCTGGGTAGTGCAGGAGCGGCAAGTGCTCTTGTATCTTTATATGGCGCACTGGAAGGTAAAAGAATAACACAGATATTTGAATTTAATGATTAAACATAAAGGAGAAACAAAAAATGAGTAAGATATATACAAGTATTTCGCAACTGGTAGGACACACACCTCTTTTAGAACTGGTGAATTTTGAGAGCAATAACGATCTGAAGGCAAAGATACTCGGAAAACTCGAGTCTTTCAACCCTTCAGGAAGTGTAAAAGACAGAGCGGCCCTTTCAATGCTCGAAGGAGCAGAAGCAAGCGGAGAATTAAAGCCCGGTCAGACCGTGATAGAAACTACGAGCGGAAATACCGGAATAGCCCTTGCAGCATTCTGCGCTGCAAAGAAACATCCTCTTATCATATTTATGGAGCCGGGATGCACACCTGAAAGAATACAGATAATGAAAGCGTACGGAGCGGACGTAAGAGGTATAAATGATATACCTCATGCTGCTGAGATAATCAAGGAATTTGGATTTGCGCCGGTAAAGCTTATGGAATCTGTCGCAAACTATGCCAAAGAGCAGGGCTATTACTATGTGGCTCAGTTATTTAATGAGAACAATCCTATAGCTCATTACAAGACGACAGGTCCGGAACTAGTTGAGGATACGGACGGAAAGATCGATATTGCTGTTATGTTAGCAGGAACCGCCGGTACTCTTGCGGGTGTAGGTACATATCTTAAGGATCATGTGGACGGAGTTAAGATCGTAGCGGTTCAGCCTACGCCGGATTCGCTTTCATACGTTCCGGATGCACCTGCAACGATAGACGGAGTTGTAATAGTTGAAAAAGAAGACGGTGTAACACATCCTTTCATCGTGAGACGTAATTTCAAATATGATGAGATGATAAATGTAAGCGGAGTTGATGCATACGAAACGGCCAGAGAAGTGGCAAAGTCAGACGGAGTATTTTTAGGAGCATCTGCAGCGGCTGCTCTTACGGCAGCAAAGCAGCTTGCACTCAGAAGCGAGAATGAAGGCAAGAACATAGTTGTGATCTTCCCCGATGACGGAATGAAATACTTAAGTACGAATATGTACAAGTGATCTTGGCAAGTACAGATATGATCACTATTAGAAATGCGACTATAGATGATATTGACAAGATCTCAGGACTCGAGGCATTATGCTTTCCTGCAAATGAAGCTGCAAGCAGGGAAGCCTTCAAAGGGAGACTGCTATACTATCCTGAACATTTCTGGCTTTTATTTGAGGATGATCTTCTCATATCTTT
>CADAPR010000027.1 GCA_902789785.1 uncultured Lachnospiraceae bacterium | reverse complement strand
ACCAAACAGCCCATTTGGAAATAACGGAACATTCCTTTTTGCTGATTGCGGACTGAATCAGGATCCAACCAGTGAAGAACTTGCACATATTGCGTACTCGTCTTCAAAGAGTTTTAAAAACCTAGTTGGCGGCAAGCCAATCATTGCTATGTTAAGTCATTCAACTAAAGGCAGTGCAAAGCATCCTCTTGTTGACAAAGTTACCAAGGCTGTCGAATATGCACATGAGTTTTATCCGAATCTTACACTTGATGGAGAACTCCAGACTGATGCAGCTATAGTTCCCGCTGTTGCAAAGAACAAAGCACCTGGCAGTGAAGTTGCAGGAAAAGCAAATGTACTGATATTCCCCAATCTTGACGCTGGAAATATCGGTTATAAGCTTGTTGAAAGACTAGGCGGCGCAGATGCATACGGACCAATGCTTCAAGGCATAGCTCGTCCTGTAAATGATCTTTCTCGCGGATGCAGTTGGGAAGATATAGTAGGCGTTGTAGCTCTTACTGCTGTACAGGCGCAACTGGTTTAAAATTTTATGTTGACAAAGACTGACCAACTATGTATAATAGCAAAAGTGTTAAGTTGCAGAAGTAAGGAGGTGTAACGGCATGTCAATTTGTCCTAAGAATAAATCTTCTAAAGGAAGAAGAGACAAGAGAAGAGCCAATTGGAAGATGAGTGCTCCGACACTTGTAAAGTGCAGCAAATGTGGCGCTCTTATGATGCCTCACAGAGTATGCAAAGCTTGCGGTTCTTACAATAAGAAAGAAATCGTAGCTGTTGACTAATATATGCTGATTAAAGCCTTCCTATTCAGGAAGGCTTTTTTTATTATATTTATGTAATTGATAGACTTGATTTTTGGGAATGCCTCTAGTATAGTAAAAAAGACGAAAATATTCGAAAAAAGGCGAGGTAAGATATGGCAGAGTACGTAAAGGTTGCTCTTGACGCCATGGGAGGAGACAATGCACCGCATGAGATTGTTAAAGGTGCTATAGACGCTCTTTCACAGCGCGATAATCTGTATGTATATGTCGTAGGCAGACAGGATGCGATAAACGCAGAATTAAGCAAATATCAGTATGATAGAAACAGACTTGAGGTAGTAGATGCACCTGAAGTGATAGAAACAGCCGAGCCTCCTGTTATGGCTATAAGAAAGAAAAAAGATTCTTCTATAGTTAAAGCTATGAATCTTGTTAAAGACAAGACCTGTGATGCTTTTGTAAGTGCTGGTTCCTCTGGCGCAATCCTTGTTGGAGGACAGGTTATAGTCGGAAGGATAAAAGGAGTTGAAAGACCGCCTCTTGCACCTTTAATTCCTACAAAAGACGGAGTAGCACTCTTGATCGACTGTGGTGCAAATATGGATGCAAGACCTTCATTTCTTGTACAGTTTGCAAAAATGGGATCTGTCTACATGAAATATGTCATGGGAATCGATAATCCCAGAGTAGGTATAGTAAATGTCGGTGCTGAAGAAGAGAAGGGAAATGCTCTTGTAAAAGAGACTTTTCCATTATTGAAAAGCTGTCCGGATATTAACTTTATAGGAAGTATCGAAGCTAGAGATATACCTTTGGGCGGAGCTGATGTAATCGTATGTGATGCATTTGTTGGAAATGCAATACTAAAGACACTTGAAGGTGTCGGCAAAATGATGATCGGCATGATAAAAGAAAGCCTTACTGCCAATCTCAAATCAAAGATAGGCGGATTGCTCATAAAAGATTCACTAAAGAACAGCCTTAAGAGAGTTGATGTATCCGAATACGGCGGTGCACCGCTTTTAGGTCTTAACGGACTTGTTGTTAAGACTCACGGCTCCAGCAAGGCCGGAGAGATAAAAAATACGCTTATACAGTGTATAACCTTTAAAGAACAGAATATCAATGATAAGATAAAAGAAATCATTGGGAATACAGAAGACAAGATTTAAGGAGAAGTGTATTATGGAATTTGAAAAGCTTAAGAAAGTTATCGCAGAGGTTCTCAGCGTTGATCCTGATGAGATCACAATGGAGACCACTTTTACTGACGATCTTGGAGCAGATTCACTGGATTTATTCCAGATCATAATGGGGTTGGAGGAGGAATTCGATATTGAGATTCCACCTGAGAAAGCTGAAAATATTACCACTGTTGAAGAAGCCGTGGAGCTTATTAAGAGTGAGATAGGTCAGTAACTTAAAAAAGCCCATTTAATGGGCTTTTTTAATTGAAGGAGCTTATATGATATCCAAATCTATAGAAGATCTTGAAAAGACCATAGGATATTCATTTAAAGATAAGAATCTCATAAAAAGAGCACTCACTCACAGTTCTTTTGCTAACGAACAGAGAATCAACTGTGACGGTGATTATGAAAGACTCGAGTTTCTTGGAGATGCAGTACTTGAACTAGTTTCGAGCGAATTCTTCTATAATAAATATCCGGATCTAGCAGAAGGTAAACTAACAAAGATACGATCCTCAAATGTCTGTGAGCCAGCGCTGGCATACTGTGCCAGAGAGTTTGAACTTGATAAGTATATAAGACTTGGCAAAGGCGAAGAGCAGACCGGTGGCCGAAATCGTGATTCCATCATATCCGATGTATGTGAAGCCCTTATAGGAGCAATATATTTAGATGGCGGGATGGAATATGCTCATGATTTCATCCACAGATTCATACTGGCTGATCTTGAGAATAAAACATTATTTCTTGACAGCAAGAGCGTATTGCAGGAAATGGTTCAGGCCGCTGATCACACGTCTCTTGAATACAGACTAGTAAACGAAAAGGGACCGGATCATAACAAAGAGTTTACTGTCCATGTCTTCGTGGGCGGAAAAATGACAGGCGAAGGAATCGGAAAGACCAAAAAGAGTGCCGAGCAGAAAGCTGCCTATGAAGCAATAAAAAAAATGAAAAAACTATAAGAATCAGAAAGAGAGTTAAGAAGTGTATTTAAAAAGCATAGAAGTACATGGATTTAAATCCTTTGCAAATAAAATTGTATTTCAGTTTCATAACGGCATAACAGGTATCGTCGGACCAAATGGCTCCGGCAAAAGTAATGTCGCTGATGCTGTAAGATGGGTACTTGGTGAACAGAGAGTAAAACAGCTGCGTGGTGGAAATATGCAGGATGTTATATTCTCCGGCACTGAGATGAGGAAACCACTTAGTTATGCTTATGTAGCCATAACACTTGATAACACTGACAGGCAGTTAGGGATTGATTTTGATGAAGTTACAGTTGCCAGAAGGCTTTACCGTTCAGGTGAGAGCGAATACCTGATCAACAATACTGCATGCAGACTTAAAGATGTAAATGAACTGTTCTATGATACCGGTATCGGAAAGGAAGGATATTCTATCATAGGTCAGGGTCAGATTGACGCTATCTTAAGCGGAAAGCCGGAGGAAAGAAGAGAGCTCTTTGATGAAGCTGCAGGTATCGTAAAGTTTAAACGCCGTAAGATCGCAAGTGAAAAAAAGCTTGAAGAAGAAAGAAACAACCTTGTAAGAGTAAATGATATTTTAGGAGAGCTTGAAAAACAGGTAGGACCGCTAGAAAAACAAGCCGAAAAAGCAAAAGTATATTTAAAGAAAAAGGAAGAGTTAAAGCATAATGATGCTAATCTCTTTCTATTAAGCAATGCATCAACAAGAGAACAGTTATCAAATGTAGAAGAAAAATATAAAATAGCGTATTTTGACCTTCAGACATCACAGGATGCTTTTGCAAAGATCAAAGAGGAATATGATTCAACTCAGAACAGGATTGAAGAACTTGAGCAGACTATAGAAGATGAAAGAAAACTTTTGTCTGAGGCTGATAGTACAAGGTCGAAACTTGAAAACCAGATTGAGCTATTAAAGGAACAGATCAATTCTGCAAAGGGCAATGAAGAGCATTTAAACAGCAGGAATGACAGTGTTTCAAAGCAGATTGAAGAAAAGAACGAAGAAGTTAAGAAGATTGCTGATCGCAAGGCTTCTATTGATGTGCGCTTAAATGATGCCACATCCAAAAAAGAAAAATTAAAACTTGATCTATGGCATATACAAAATGAAATAGAAGAAAAGAACAATGAGATAGAAGAAAAGAAAAACAGTATAATAAAGATCCTCGGAGAAAGAGCTAATATCAAATCAAGACTGGAGCGTCTTGATACTCTCCAGGAGCAAATCGATATAAGAAAGGCTGAGCTTACAAGCAAGATAGTCAGTGCTAAAACTGATGAAGAAAAACAACAGGATGTTATCAAGAGTTTAGAAGAGGATTTCAAGACTGTTACAGCTCAGATTGGCAAACTTGAAGAAGAAGAAAAAGAAAAAGAAACTCTTTCTTCTAACATGAAGGCTCAGATAGAAGATCTTGACAACAGATATAGAGATGCTCAGGTAAAATATCATCAGGATAAATCCACATATGAAGCGCTTTCAAACATTACAGAACGATATGAAGGTTATGGCGGTTCTGTTAAGCGTGTAATGGAGGAAAAGGATAAGAATAAGGGCCTTGTAGGCGTTGTTGCCGATATAATCAAAACAGAAAAAAAGTATGAGATAGCAATAGAGACTGCGCTTGGCGGCAACATTCAGAACATCGTTACAGATGATGAAGAAACCGCCAAAAAGATGATAGCCCTGCTCAAGAAAGAAAGAGCAGGAAGAGCAACATTCCTTCCGCTTACGAGCATAAAACACCCTCAGGAATTCAAAACTCCCGAAGTTCTTGATGAAAAGGGTGTAATAGGTATGGCTGATTCTTTAGTTAATACCAAAAAAGAATATGTCAATGTTGCCAAGGCTATGCTGGGAAGAATTGTTGTCATTGATAATGTTGATAATGCTGTTAAGATAGCTCGAAAATTTGACTACGGTGTACGTATGGTCACTTTGGAAGGTGAATTGCTTGTTCCTGGCGGGGCAATAAGCGGTGGTTCATTCAAAAAAGATTCAAATCTTCTTTCAAGAAGAAGAGAGATGGAAGAAATGCAGCAAAACATGAAAGAAACGTTGATACTGATCGACAAGCTGCAGGAAGAGATCGATGAAACAAAGAAGAACAGGAATGCAATAAGAGTCGAGATCGAAAATATAAAGATGACTCTGCAGACTACGTATATCAAGCAGAATACGGTTAGACTTTCACTAAATGCCGCTAGAAACAGACAGGAAGAAAATCAGGCTGATACAGATTCACTAAAGAATGAATCTATTGAACTTGAAAAACAGATTGGAAATAACGAGCAGGAAAGAAATAATATTCTTGATCTTATGAAGCAATCTAATGAGGATGAGCATGCGTGCGAAGAAGCTGTTGGCAGATTAAACAAAGATCTTGATGATAAAAGAAGTGAGGAGAGTAAACTAAGCGAAGAACTCGCAGCAGCTGATGTTGAGCTTGAAAAAGTTGCTCTTGAAGCAAGTTTTGAACAGCAGAATATCGATCGTATTGAAGCTGAAAAGCAGCGTTTCACCGATGAACTCACCGAAATCAAAGATATGATGGGTACATCTAAAGAAGAAATAGAGATCAAGGAACACGAGATCGAAGAGATCAAAAACGATAGAGAATTCATATACTGTCCAAAATGATACGAAAGACAAACTCGATAAGGATATAGAAGAAAAAGAAGAACTCAATAACAAACAAAAGACATTCTTTGCAAGACGTGAAGAATTAAATGACAAGATCACAGGTCTTGATAAGGAAGTATACAGATTAGAGGCACAGAAGAATAAACTTAGTGAATCATTGCAGTCTCAAATTGATTATATGTGGAATGAATATGAGATCACACTGCATGATGCCGAGAAACTTCGTGATCCTGAACTTAATGATCTTGTTGTATTAAAGAGAGATGTAGCTCAGTTAAGGGATGAAATAAAGAGACTGGGCGATGTAAATGTTAATGCAATCGAAGAATACAAGGAAGTATCTGAAAGATATACATTCCTTAAGACTCAGCATGATGATCTTGTTGAAGCTGAAAAGACTCTTATAGGTATCATCGAAGAACTTGACAGTGCAATGCGTAAGCAGTTCAAAGAAAAGTTTACACAGATCACTCGTGAGTTTGATAAAGTATTTAAAGAACTTTTCGGTGGTGGAACCGGTACGCTTGAATTAATGGAAGATCAGGATATCCTAGATGCGGGCGTAAGAATCATAGCGCAGCCTCCGGGCAAGAAACTACAAAACATGATGCAGTTATCCGGTGGTGAAAAGGCATTAACAGCTATTGCTCTTTTGTTTGCGATCCAGAATCTTAAACCTTCTCCATTCTGTCTCCTTGATGAGATCGAAGCTGCTTTAGACGAGAGCAATGTTGGCAGATTTGCAAAATATCTGCACAAGCTTACCAAACATACTCAGTTCATAGTTATCACACACAGGCGAGGAACTATGGAAAGAGCTGACAGACTTTACGGAATAACTATGCAGGAAAAAGGTGTATCTACGCTCGTCAGTGTAAATCTAATAGATGATAAGGACCTTAACTAATGGGATTACTTGACAGATTGCGAGAGGGACTTACAAAGTCCAGGGAAAACTTTGTTAACAATGTAATAAGCGTGTTTGATACTCATCAGTATATTGATGATGATTTTTACGATGAACTTGAAGAGCTTCTTGTAATGGGAGATGTTGGTGTTGAAGCTACAGAAAACATTATCGAAAAGTTAAAAGTTGACGTAAAAGAACAACATCTTAAAACACCGATGCAATGCAAGGCTTTTCTTATAAAGAACATCAAAGAACAGATGCGTGTAAGTTCATCTGACTATGAATTCTTAAAGCAAAGAAGCGTAGTAATGGTCATCGGAGTTAACGGTGTCGGAAAGACAACTACGATCGGTAAACTGGCTGCAATATATAAATCAAAAGGTAAGAAGGTATTGATCGCTGCTGCAGACACTTTCAGAGCAGCTGCAACTGAACAGCTTGAAGAATGGGCGCATCGTGCAAACGTCGATATAATAAAAGGCAAGGAAGGCAGTGATCCTTCCAGTGTTTTATATGATGCCGTAAATGCGGCAAATGCAAGAGGTGTTGATGTACTTTTGGTCGATACGGCAGGTCGTCTCCATAACAAAAAGAATCTTATGGAAGAACTTAAAAAGATGCACAGGATCGTTGAAAAGAATTTTTCTGACGTAAAGCAGGAATATCTTATTGTTCTTGACGGTACTACAGGGCAGAATGCCTTAGTGCAGGCCAGAGAGTTTTCACAGGCAGCTCCGCTTTCAGGTATTGTGATAACAAAGATGGATGGTACTGCAAAGGGTGGAATAGCCATAGCTATTCAGAGTGAGCTCAATGTACCCGTGAAATTCATCGGAGTGGGTGAAAAGATCGATGATCTTCAGGAATTTGATCCGGACACATTTGTTGATGCTCTGTTTGATTTCAGAAAAGAAGGCGCTCCTGAGGATCTTTCTAAGATTGAAGCATTGCATTTTGATGATTAGTTGATAAGGAGAAACATACATGCTCGAATTAAAGAGTTTTGAAGAAGCTAGTGAAGCTGTTTCCAAAGTAACGCAGGAAACCAAATTGATATACAGCGATTTCTACAGCAATCTTACAGGCAACAAGGTATATCTTAAGCCTGAAAACATGCAGTTTACCGGCGCATATAAGGTTAGAGGCGCATATTACAAGATAAGTACACTCACAGATGAAGAAAGAAAAAGAGGCTTAATAACTGCCAGTGCAGGAAATCACGCACAAGGTGTAGCCTATGCAGCAAAATGTTTTGGAGCAAAGGCTACGATAGTAATGCCAACAACAACACCATTAATTAAGGTAAACAGAACAAAAAGCTATGGAGCTGATGTAGTACTTTACGGCGATGTATATGATGAAGCATGTGAGCATGCTTATGAATTGGCTGAAAAGAATGGATATACATTTATACATCCATTTGATGATCCTGCTGTGGCTACCGGTCAGGGCACTATAGCCATGGAAATATTTAAAGAGCTTCCTCTGGTGGACATTATTTTAGTACCTGTTGGTGGTGGGGGACTTGCAACAGGAGTTTCAACATTAGCAAAACTTCTTAATCCTAAGATCAAAGTTATTGCCGTAGAACCGGCAGGCGCAAATTGTCTACAAGTATCTTTGAAGAATAAAAAAGTAACAACTCTTGACAGCGTTAATACTATAGCTGATGGAACTGCTGTTAAAACACCAGGGAAAAGCATCTTCCCTTATCTAATGCAGAATCTTGATGATGTGATAACAGTTAATGATGAAGACCTTGTTGTCGCATTTCTTGACATGGTCGAAAATCATAAGATGGTCGTTGAAAACAGCGGCTTATTGACTGTTGCCGCTCTAAAACAGTTAGAATGCAAGGATAAAAAGATAGTATCCATCCTTTCCGGAGGAAACATGGATGTTATAACCATGTCGAGCGTAGTCCAGCAAGGTTTGATAATGAGAGACAGGATATTTACTGTTTCAGTTCTTCTTCCGGACAAGCCAGGTATGCTAAGCAAAGTTTCTAGCATAATTGCTGAAGAGAATGGTAATGTAATAAAACTTGAACATAATCAGTTTGTATCTATTAACAGGAATGCAGCTGTCGAACTTCGAATAACTCTCGAAGCATTTGGAACTCCTCACAAGGAGGCTATAATGAAAAGGTTGGATGAAGAAGGATACAAGCCAAAAGTTGTAAGAACTAACGTATAAAATGAAGAAATTAATTGGAACAAAAGAGTTTTATAGAAGTGTAATGGCAATTGCTTTTCCCATTATGATCCAAAATGGGATTAGCAATTTTGTCAATTTACTGGATAATATAATGATCGGTAGAGTAGGAACTGAGCAGATGAGCGGTGTATCCATCGTTAATCAGCTCATGTTTGTTTTTATACTCTGTCTTTTCGGTACTGTTTCAGGTGCCGGAATACTCGGTGCTCAGTACTATGGGCAGAAAAATATGACCGGAGTAAGAGACGTATTAAGGATCAAGCTGATAATAGCATCAGCTGCGATGCTAATAGCTGTTGCCGTGTTTATGTTTTTTGATACTAACCTGATATCTTTTTATCTTCACGAAGGAAGTAAAGAAGGTGATCTTGCTGCTACGCTGAATTACGGCAAGGAATACTTAAGAATAATGCTGATAGGTCTTCCGCCATTTGCAATTGAAATGAGCTATTCATCTACTCTTCGTGAATCCGGCGAGACAAAAGTTCCGATGAGAGCATCGGTATTGGCTGTATTTATAAATCTTGTATTAAATTATATTCTAATATTCGGTAAATTCGGAATGCCTGCACTGGGTGTTTCAGGCGCTGCAATAGCTACAGTTATATCTCGATATATTCAAGCTTCATATGTTGTCATATGGTCGCATAGACATGAAACATCAAATCCCTACATTGAAGGTCTTTATAAGAACTTTAAGATTTCATGGAGCATGTTTGTCAAAGTTTTTATTCTCGCTTTACCATTGATGCTTAATGAAACATTATGGTCTGCCGGAACAGCAGCCGTAAATACTTGTTACTCATACAGAGGGCTCGCTGTTGTCGCTGCTTTAAATATTCAATCAACGATATATAACATTTTTAATATAATGTTCATAGCCATGGGTGATGCGATAGCAATCATAGTCGGACAACAGCTTGGTGCCGGTCAGATAAGGGAAGCGAGAGATACATCTTCAAAAATTATTGCTATGTCAGTATTCTTTGCTGCTATAGGCGGACTGATGATGTTTTCTGTATCAGGCGTATTTCCTCAAGTATATAATACCAGTGATGAAGTCAGAAGCTTAGCATCTACACTTATCAGAATTATAGTATGTTTCATGCCTATTCACGCTTTTTTACATGCAGTATATTTTTCAATAAGAAGCGGCGGGAAGACTTTCATTACGTTTTTATTTGACAGTGTTTATCTTTGGATTATCTCGTTTCCGTTTGCTTATTTCTTAGCTCATCATACCGGAATAGATATAAGATTTATGTTCATCTTATGTCAGGCTATTGACCTAATAAAGGTAATGATAGGATTTTTCATATACAGATCAGGCATATGGGCGCGAAATATTACAGAATCAGTCAATGTATAGTAAGGTGATATCGTGAAAATAACAATAAATGATGATTTTGATCTAGATAAGATAATAGATTCAGGCCAATGTTTCAGACCATGTATCATATGTGAATCGCCCAAAACATACAGATTTATATATAGACAATATATACTCTATATAACTAAAGATGGCCCAAATACATATGATATATCATGCAATTTGAATGATTGGAATGAGATATGGTCAAAGTATTTTGATTTAACGAGAAATTACGAAAATATCCGAAGCATCATTCCTTGTGATGATAAATATATGTATGAATCATCAATTGACGGTAAGGGTATCAGAATCCTTAGACAGGATAAGTGGGAAATGCTAATTTCCTTTATCATTTCACAACGAAAATCAATACCCGCAATAAGAAGTTGCATAGAGAAACTCTGTGTAAAATACGGTTCAAAGATCAAAACGGAAAATGAGGATATATATCTATTTCCTACAGCTCAACAAATGATTGATGCAAATGAAGAGGAACTTGCTCAATGTGGAATGGGATACAGAATAGGATATATTCTGGATGCTGTCAGAAAAGTCTACTATAAAGAAATCGATCTTGAAAATATTGATAGAATTTCAGATGATTATCTGTACAATCAGCTTACAAGTATAAAGGGAGTTGGGAAAAAGGTAGCAAACTGCGTCATGCTTTTTGCATATAACAGAACCGGCAGAGCTCCTGTTGATGTATGGATAGCTCGCGTGATCGATGAATTTTATAATGGTAAAGATCCTTTTTATGCATATGGAGAAAATGCAGGTATAATGCAGCAATACGTCTTTTATCACATACAGAACAGGTATAGATAATGAATGCAAATAAAACAGATAAAATCAAAGCTATAATGTGTATACTTCTGGCAGCATTCGGTTTTTCACTCATGACATTTTTTGTACGCATTTCAGGTGATCTGCCAACAATGCAGAAAGCATTTTTCAGAAATGCGTTTGCTGCATTGATCGCATTTATACCGCTAATGAAGAGTAAAGAAAAGTTTCATATCAAAAAAGGCTGCTTTGGTGATATTGCTTTCAGATGCCTTTTTGGTACAAGCGGCTTGATATGTAACTTCTATGCAATAGACAAACTTGATATAGCTGACGCGAATATGCTAAATAAGCTTTCACCGTTTTTTGCTATTATCCTTTCAATATTTATACTAAAGGAAGTTCCTACACTTATTGATATTCTCGCTACTGTAATAGCATTTATCGGTGCTTTATTCATAATTCGACCCGGAGGAGATGTATCAGTCATTCCTGCCCTAATTGGTCTGTATGGTGGTTTTGGAGCTGGAACGGCGTATGTTTTTGTAAGAAGGCTAGGTGGCAAAGGAGAGCGTACACCTATAATCGTTATGTGTTTCTCTTTGTTTTCTTGTATTGTTACTTTTCCGTTTCTTATATTCAATTTTCATGCTATGACTCCTAAGCAATGGCTTTTTATGATACTTGCTGGGCTTAGTGCGTCTCTTGGTCAGTTCAGCATAACAACAGCATATAAATATGCACCGGCTAAAGAGATATCTGTATTTGACTATACTCAAGTAATATTTGCAGCACTGCTAGGTATGATATTTCTTAATGAAACACCAATACCATTAAGCATTGTAGGATATATAATCATTATAGGAACTGCCTTTGTAAGATGGTGGCTTAATATCAGAAAAGATTCATTGACAGAGAACTAATAGATGCTATAAAATAAATTTATAGTATTAGGGAGTAGCTTACACTAAGTGTAATATATTTCGTCAGTACGGGATTACCCCGGAATATATTCTAAGAAGCGAGACTTTTACTACAACTTTTGTTGTGGTAATAGTCTTTTTTATTTGGAAAGGAGTATTATGAGTCTTATAGTTACTATGCTCAAAACAAAAAAACTAAATGATGCGCCAAGAAAGATGATAGAGAAAAAACAAAATGAAAGATTGAGAAAACTTGTAAATTATGCCAGAAAGAATAGTGACTTCTATGCTGAGAAATATAGAGGCATTGGAAATGATTATAATCTCTCAGACCTTCCGGTAACTACAAAGCCGGAAATGATGAATTCTTTTGATTCTGTATTAACAGATTCATCAATCAATATGAAGAGAATCGATGATTTTACAAGTGATTTGGATAATATTGGACGCATGATAGATGATAAATACCTTATATTTAAGACGTCTGGTTCCACCGGCAATCCTGCGGTTGTCTTGTATGATAAAAAGAATATAGAAGTCTCATCAGCAGTTGCTGCATTCAGAACATTCGCAAGAAATGAAGATTACAAGTCATTTATGAAGCATGGAAAGAAAACTGCAGGAGTATTTGCTGACTACGGTTTTTATCTGGCATGCGGAATGAGCAGATACCTTCAACTTAAAATGCCTGGTAAAAAAACAAAGATTACGGTGGATGTAAATGGGCCGGAAAAAGATATAATAGACAGACTTAATGAATTCAAGCCCGCGATGTTGAGCGGTTATCCTTCTAATCTGGCTCTCCTTGCTGATTTTGAAGAACTTAATATAGAACCCGATGTTGTTATAACTGGTGGTGAGCTTCTTACTGCTGATATTCGAAATAAGCTTATTAAAAAGTTTGGATGTTATGTACAGACACATTACTCTTGTACGGAAGGAGGCGAGATCGCCTGCGAATGCAAAGATGGACATCTCCATATAAATGAGGACTGGATAATACTTGAACCCGTAGATAAAGATAATCATCCGGTGAAATATGGTGAATTATCGGATAAGGTGCTCATAACAAATCTGTCAAACTATATACAGCCGTTCATAAGATATGAGATTACAGACAGAGTAATAGTTCACAATGAAAAATGTTCTTGCGGTAAAAATACTCTTTGGCTAGAAATAGAAGGAAGGACTGACGACATATTTGAATTTGAAAATGGTATTAAGATAGCGCCAATGTCACTTTATAAGATTCTAGAGGAGATAAAATCAATTAAAAGATTTCAAATGATCCAGAGATCTTTAAAGGAGCTCGAACTAAGACTTTTAGCGGATGATAAAGAAAAGTCATTTACTATAGCGAAAAGAGATCTTGAATCATTTTTTAATTCTAAAGAAATCAAAGATATAACTATCCTACTTTCAGAGGACGAACCACAGGCCAATAAGATAAGCGGTAAATTCAAACATTTTTACAGAGATATTAAATAGTTTTGGTGTAAAGAAAAAATACTTGACACGCAATAACATTAATAGTAATATAGCAAAGTATGGAAAAGATCGTTAAACAGGGTTTGTTATATGATTTTTATGGAGCACTATTAAATGACCATCAGAGATCTATCTACGAATCGGTCGTTTACGACAATATGTCATTGTCTGAGATTGCTTCAGAACAAGGTATATCAAGACAGGGTGTACATGATCTTATAAAAAGATGTGACAAAAGCCTTGAGGAATATGAAAACAAACTTCATCTTGTCGAAAGATTTATGGCAATCAAAGAAGAAGTAGAGACTATAGAAACTAAAGCCGAAAGCGCTGAGATAAAAGCAATTGCGGCAAAGATTTTGGAACAGCTGTAATATATGGCATTTGAAAGTTTAACTGATAAATTACAAAATGTATTTAAGAATTTAAGAAGCAAGGGCAGACTTACCGAAGAGGACGTTCACATTGCGTGTAAAGACGTAAAGATGGCTCTTCTTGAGGCTGATGTAAACTTTAGAGTAGTTAAAAAGTTTATTAAAACAGTTGAAGAGAGAGCGATCGGTCAGGACGTTATGAACGGGCTAAACCCCGGTCAGATGGTCATAAAGATAGTCAATGAAGAAATGACATCATTGATGGGCGATGATACGACCGATATAGAGTTTCAGCCAGGCAAGGCAATCACAGTGATTATGATGTGCGGTCTTCAGGGTGCTGGTAAGACAACAACTACAGCAAAACTTGCTGGAAAATTTCTTAAAAAAGGTAAAAAGCCACTTCTTGTTGCATGTGATGTATACAGACCAGCAGCCATAAAGCAGTTACAGGTTAATGGTGAAAAAGTTGGCGTAGAAGTGTTTACGATGGGCGATAATCATTCACCTGTTGATATTGCCAAAGCCGCTATAGAACACGCTCAGAAAAATGGTCATAACGTAGTTATTCTTGATACCGCCGGACGTCTTCATGTAGATGAAGAAATGATGGCAGAACTGCAAAATATAAAAAAGAATGTAGAAGTACATCAGTCTATACTTGTTGTCGATGCCATGACAGGTCAGGATGCTGTGAATGTTGCATCTGAATTCAAAGATAAGATCGGCATCGATGGAGTTATCCTTAGCAAGATGGATGGTGATACCCGAGGCGGTGCAGCTCTTTCTGTAAAAGCTGTCACGGAACTTCCCATATTGTATGTAGGTATGGGAGAAAAGCTTGCTGATCTTGAACAGTTTTATCCTGACAGGATGGCAAACAGAATCCTGGGCATGGGAGATGTTCTCTCTCTTATAGAAAAAGCCGAACAGAGCATTGATATATCAGAAGAAAAATCTCGTGATATGGCTGCTCGTATGAAGAAAGGTAAATTCGACTTTAACGATTACCTTGAAAGTATGAAGCAGATGAGAAATATGGGTGGTCTTGCCAGTATACTCGGCATGATGCCTGGACTTGGTGTTAACGCTGCAGATATAGAAAACAGCGTAAATGAAAAGGAGTTAGCAAGAACTGAAGCTATCATTTTCAGCATGACACCAAAAGAAAGAGAAAACCCTAAACTGCTTAATCCTAGCAGAAAGCACAGGATTGCAAAAGGAGCAGGTGTTGATATAGCTGTTGTAAACAGGTTTATCAAACAGTTCGAACAAAGTCAAAAGGCTATGAAGCAGATGCAGGGTATGATGGGAAAGAAAGGCATGAGAGGCCTTGGCGGCTTTGGCGGTCTTGGAGGCTTCGGAAAGAAAGGATTCCCGTTTTAAGAGTACAAACCACATCAGGTTTAGTATAGAGAATTTAATTTTTTATATCAGAAAGGAAAATTACCATGGCAGTTAAGATGAGATTAACAAGAATAGGTGAGAAGAGAAACGCAATCTATAGAGTAGTTGTTTCTGATTCAAGAAGCCCTAGAGACGGAAAGTTTATTGAGGAAGTTGGAACATACAACCCCAATACAGATCCCTCAACTATTAAGTTTGATGAGGAGAAGGCAAAGAAGTGGCTCGCTAACGGCGCAAAGCCTACAGAAGTTGTTGCTAAGTTGCTCAAGGTTGCAGGTATAGAGAAATAAGTAACACTTTTGGAGGTGGGTTATGAGAGAATTGGTCGAAGTCATCGCTAAGAATCTTGTTGATAACCCGGATGAAGTTGTTGTAACAGAAGAAGGTAATGGAAGAAATATTACTATTAAACTTCATGTTGCGCAGTCAGACATGGGAAAAGTCATTGGTAAGCAAGGACGTATTGCTAAGGCTATCAGAGCTGTAGTTAAGGCAGCCAGCTCCAATGATAACAAGAGAGTGGATGTAGAAATCGTCTAAGAGATTGAGCACAGCTATTTAGCTGTGCTCTTATAGTAATTATGAGATAAATATATGGAAGAATTCTTACAGGTTGGAGTTATCACTTCAACACACGGAGTCAGGGGAGAAGTGAAAGTATTCCCTACAACTGATGATGCAAAAAGATATAGCAAATTAAAGGAAGTACTGCTTGGCGAAGAATATGATGCACCTGTTCTACATATTGAAGGGGTAAAATATCATAAGAATATGGTCATCTTAAAATTCAAAGAATACGGTACGCTCAATGAAGTTGATAAACTTAAGGGCAAACCGTTATTTGTCACAAGGAAGAATGCTGTCAAACTGTCTAAGGACGAATATTTCGTAGCCGATCTTATCGGTATGAGAGTAGTCGACGAAGCTAAACAAATTGGCGGTGTATTAAAAGATGTTATGCAAACAGGGGCTAATGATGTATACATTATTGACCTTGATGATAACAGAGAGCTATTGCTTCCTGCTATCAAGGACTGCATTCTAAATGTAGATTTTGTCAATGGAATTATAAAGATTAATATCTTAGATGGATTATTGGAAGGATAAACATGAATTATCATGTTATGACATTGTTTCCTGAAATGATAGATTCTGCTGTCAATTGCAGCATACTCGGGAAAGCAATAGAACGGAATTTGATAAATGTAAATGCTGTAAATATTAGAGATTATACTTTAGATAAGCATAAAAAAGTTGATGATTACACATACGGTGGTGGTGCCGGTATGCTTATGGCTCCTCAACCGGTTTACGATTGTCATAAGGCGATTTCTGAAAGTATTTCTAGAAATAGGAAAGTACGAACAATATACGTAACTCCACAAGGCAAAGTATTCGATCAGGATCTTGCAAAGGAATTATCGAATGAAGAAGATCTAATTTTTTTATGTGGCCATTACGAAGGTATAGACGAAAGAGTGCTAGAAGAAGTAGTAACTGATTATGTATCGATAGGAGATTATGTGCTCACCGGAGGAGAACTCCCTTCACTTGTGATGATGGACTGCATTTCGCGTCTTATTCCCGGCGTATTAAGCAATGAGGAATCAGCACAGACTGAGTCATTTGATGACGGACTTCTCGAATATCCTCAATATACACGTCCTGAAATATGGATGGATAAAAGAGTCCCTGAAGTTCTTTTATCGGGGCATCATGCAAATATAGAAAAATGGCGTCATGAAATGTCACTTGAGCGCACCAAGCAAAGAAGACCTGATCTTTATGAAATATACGCATTTAAAAACAGAAAAGACTGATAAAAGCTAAAAAGCACTTGCATTATTAACAATATTATGGTATTCTACCATAGTCGCGAAAATAGATGGTCCGCTGATACTATAGGTATGTAAGAACATCCATATAATAAGGAGATATAGATATGAACGAAATTATCAAAGCTATCGAAGATGAACAGCTTAAGGCAGAAGTACCTACTTTCGAAGTAGGTGACACAGTAAGAGTTCACGGTAAGATCAAGGAAGGTAACAGAGAACGTATTCAGGTTTTTGAAGGAACTGTTATCAAGATGCAGGGTGGTTCTAACAGAGCTACATTTACTGTTCGTAAGAACTCTAATGGTGTAGGCGTAGAAAAGACATGGCCGCTCCACTCACCTAACGTTGAAAAGGTTGAAGTCGTTAGACATGGTAAAGTTAGACGTGCTAAGCTCTTCTACTTAAGAGAAAGAGTTGGTAAGTCAGCTAAGGTTAAAGAAGTACTTAGATAAATTTGATTATCGGAAAGGGTCATGTACCATGGCCCTTTTTTCTTTTATATAAAACGTATATACTAATAGATAATAGACATTTGTGGTGAGAAGTCATGTCCGTTAAAAAAGGCCTTAATTTTGCTAAAAAGAGAAGAAAAGTTTCATCTGACGTTGCAAGGGAATTCATCAATTATGTTATTGGTATATTCGTTGCTATAGTTCTTGCATTCTTTATTACTTATAACTGGGGCATCAAAACGACAGTTATAGGTGTATCTATGGAAAACACTCTCTACAGTGGTCAGACAATTCTGATAAGTCGACTGTCATATCTTTTGCTCAATCCTCACCCTGGGGATGTAATAGTATTTAAGCCAAACGGAAATCAGAATACACATTATTATGTTAAAAGGGTTGTTGCTGTTCCAGGAGATACAGTTGAGTTTAGAGATGGAAGACTATATGTTAACGGCAAGCAGGAAAGCGGAGGATATGACAAAGTTGCCGATCCTGGTATAGCAGAATCTCCGATTGTTTTAGGTAGTGATGAATTCTTTGTATTGGGTGATAACAGAAATAATAGTGAAGATTCCCGATCCGGAAATATAGGCCCAGTAAAAAAAGAACTCATAGAAGGAAGAGCATGGTTTAAGCTTACTATGAATGATTCCTACATGGGATTCATTGATAGAGAATAGAATAATTATGTGAAATATGCAAAATAATTTTCCTATCTCCATATCATGTATTTAACTTCAAAGTAAGTTATCGCATATTATGAAATTTGATAATTCCAATGAAAGAGATAGGCGACAATGATGAATCAATAAAACTATATGATATTAAACTTAGTGATTAAGGAATTTATATAAATGAGTGAAAATATAACAAATATCAATTGGTATCCCGGACATATGACAAAAGCAAAGCGTCAGATGCAAGAGGATATAAAGCTTATCGATCTTGTTATTGAAATTGTAGATGCACGTATACCTATTTCGAGCCGAAATCCGGATATAGATGAACTTGGCAAGAATAAATCTCGGATTGTTCTTTTAAACAAAGCAGATTTAGCAGATCCGTCAATCAATAATGAATGGAGAGATTATTTCGAAAAGAAAGGAATAATATGTCTTGAGATAGATTCAAGAAACAGATCTGGTTTTAACAAAATACAGAACATGGTCGCTATCGCCTGCAAAGATAAAATTGAAAGAGATCGCAAAAGAGGCATACTTAATCGTCCAGTCAGAGCAATGGTTGTCGGAATCCCTAATGTCGGAAAATCAACATTTATTAATTCTTATGCAGGTAAGGCATGTGCCAAAACAGGAAATAAGCCCGGAGTAACAAAAGGGAAACAGTGGATCAAGCTTAATAAGCAGCTTGAATTGTTGGATACTCCAGGTATATTGTGGCCCAAATTTGATGACCCTCAGACTGGCCTTAAATTAGCATATATCGGTTCTATAAATGACGATATTCTTGTTATGGAAGAACTTGCCGACAATTTTATAAAACATATATCAAAATCATACCCTAATGCGATCAAAATATCGTATAATGTTGAAGATGATTATATAAATAGTATCGAACTTATTGAAAAGATTGCAATAAGAAGAGGATGTCTCTTAAAAGCAGGTGAGCCTGATATAGCAAAAGCCTCGCGTCTTCTTTTAGACGATTTTCGATCTGGTAAACTTGGCCGGATATCACTCGAGACTCCGAATGAAATACTTTAACAGAGGGAATTTATTATGAGCAAGAAAGAAGTACTTAAAGAGATATTGAGTACAAGCCTTTATCTTTTGGGTGTATTACTGGTGACATTTGTACTTGTTAAATTTGTAGTACAAAGGACCGAGATTTTAAGCGGTTCTATGGAACCGACACTTTATAAAGGTGAAAGTTATCTCGTAGATAAAATAAGCTATAGATTTAAAGATCCTGAAAGATACGATATTATTACATTTAAATATCTTTATGCCGAAAAGACATATTATGTTAAAAGGATAATCGGTCTTCCCGGAGACACAGTTTATATAGATGAATACGGAACTATTTTTATTAATGATGAAGTACTCATAGAGCATTATGGTAATGAAACAATCGAAAATCCAGGACTTGCTGCCAATCCGATTAAACTTGGTGATGATGAATACTTCGTTATGGGAGATAACAGAAACGACAGTCAGGATTCAAGATATCCTAATGTAGGAGCTGTTAAGAGAGAACAGATTCTTGGAAAGTTATGGGTGCAGATTTGGCCGCTTAATAGACTGCGTTTAATGAAAGACAAATAGATGACTAAAGCTGAAGAAAAAGAATTAAAAAAACAAGAAAAACTGCAAAAAGAGATCGCCAGATGCGAAGAACTCAAAAAATACGAGAAAGAATATGAATCATTTGGATATATATGTGGTATAGATGAAGTAGGAAGAGGTCCGCTTGCAGGTCCTGTTGTAGCTGGTGCAGTCATACTTCCTAAAGATTGTGATATTTTATATATCAATGATTCCAAAAAGCTCTCCGAAAAAAAGAGAGAAGAACTTTATGATATTATCATGGAAAAAGCTGTAGCTGTAGGCATAGGCTATGCTTCACATATTAGGATAGATGAGATCAACATCCTTCAGGCCACATATGAAGCTATGAGAGAAGCTATCAGCAAATTAAGCGTAAAACCCGATATATTATTAAATGATGCAGTTACAATTCCTGGTGTTGATATCAAGCAGGTTCCGATAATAAAAGGAGATGCTAAATCAATATCCATCGGAGCTGCAAGTATTATTGCCAAAGTAACAAGAGACAGGCTAATGGTAGAATATGATAGCAAATATCCTGGATACGGTTTTGCTTCAAATAAAGGATATGGTTC
>CADAPR010000026.1 GCA_902789785.1 uncultured Lachnospiraceae bacterium | reverse complement strand
ATTGTGATAAGACCTGCCAGTTCACATGCTCTTTTTCTTCTGTGACCTGATATGATCTCATATTCATTAGCACCCGTCTTTCTTGCAAGACCTGGTACCATCACACCATTCTTCTTTATGCTTTCGACAAGCTCTGACATCTTTTCGTCATCTACAACATGAAAAGGATGATCCTTGAAGGGATGGAGTTTCTTTATATCTATCTCCATGGCTGCTCCTGTCTCACTTATAGCAACACCTAACAATTCATCATATGATTCTATATGTATCTTTGAAGCGCTCCTATTTGCCATTGTCAGCCACCTCCCTTGCTAATTCCTTATAAGCCTCTGCTACCTTTCCTTTAGGATCATGCTTGAATATGCTGATGCCTTCTGCTGAAGTCTCAGCCGCCCTTACAGACATGGGGATTGTTCTATCAAAGACTCTTATAGCATTTTTATAACTATCTTTGATCAATTCACAGATATCCCTTGCATATCCAGTCCTTGAATCGACCATAGTGATAAGTATCCCCTCTATCTGAAGAGAAGGATTGATCTGCCTTCTGACCTTATTTATGGTCATCAACAGTTGTTCCAATCCTTTTACGGGAAGATAGGCTGCCTGAACAGGAATGAGAACTGAATCTGCACATGCCAAAGCGTTTATTGTGAGCATTCCAAGTGAGGGCATGCAATCTATCAGGATATAATCATAATCATCCCGTATTCTGTCCACATATTCTTTAAGGACCATTTCCCTTCCCATAACGTTTACCAATGAAACTTCAAGACCTGACAATTCTATATTACTAGGCATAAGATCTATGCCTTCCTCATGATGGATTATTCCCTCATGGATATCCAAAGGCTCTTCGTTGATGATACCTGTCATCATGTTTGCGATTGAAGTGTCTAATTTGTCAGGATGTGTGAATCCAAGACTTGCTGTCAGGCTTCCCTGACTGTCCAGATCGATAGCCAATACCTTGTAACCAAGATTTGACAATCCGATACCGAGATTTGCTACTGAGGTACTTTTTCCTACCCCACCTTTTTGATTTGCTACTGAGATAACTTTCGACATGTTTTCCTCCTTTGTCACGTAATAAATTATTGAATAACGAAAAAAAGCGATTCCTAGAAACTAGTTCTAAGAATCGCTAAATTTTTGCTACTCATTTTTTCAACAAAAAGGTATTATCACGTATTATTATCTTTTATCACGTAACATTTTGTCGTCAAACTGTCGTCAAATTAAGTCTCATAATACCCAAATGCTTGATTTTACAGCACTTATTCTTAAATGGATTTTAAAGTCGGGAACAGAAGTACGTCTCTTATTGCCGGGCTGTCAGTTAAAAGCATAGTCAATCTGTCTATTCCGTAACCGATACCACCGGTGGGAGCCATACCTATCTCTAGTGCATTTAAGAAATCCTCATCTGTGTGGTTTGCTTCCTCATCACCCATGTCTGCAAGTGCATCCTGAGCCTTAAAACGCTCTCTCTGATCGATGGGATCATTAAGCTCAGAATATGCATTACACATCTCCCATCCGTTGATGAAGAGTTCGAAACGCTCAACATATCCTTCCTTGTCAGGTTTCTTTTTTGTGAGCGGTGATATCTCGATCGGATGATCCATGATGAATGTAGGCTGGAGGAGATGTTCCTCAACAAATGTCTCAAAGAAAAGATTGAGGATGTCACCCTTCTTGTGATGAGCCTCGAATTCAACTCCCTTTTCCTTAGCAACAGCCTTTGCTGCATCATCATCTGCGATCTGATCGAAATCAACATCTGCATACTTCTTAACAGCATCTATCATCGTAAGGCGGGCAAAAGGCTTTCCGAAATCAAGTTCAAGATCACCATACTTAAATGTTGTGGTTCCGAGTACTTCGCCAGCCACATGACGGAACATATTCTCTGTAAGATCCATCATTCCGTAATAATCCGTGTATGCCTGATACAATTCCATAAGTGTAAACTCGGGATTGTGCCTTGTATCAAGTCCTTCATTTCTGAATACTCTTCCGATCTCATAGACTCTTTCAAGTCCGCCAACGATCAGTCTCTTTAAGTAAAGTTCCAAAGAGATACGAAGATTAAGATCCTCATCAAGCGCATTGAAATGCGTCTGGAAAGGTCTTGCTGCAGCACCGCCGGCATTGGCAACAAGCATCGGTGTCTCAACCTCCATAAAGCCCTGTGCATCCAAATAATGTCTTATAGAAGATATGATCTTTGATCTCTTTACAAATGTATCCTTTACATCGGGATTCATTATAAGGTCTGTATATCTCTGACGATATCTTATATCTGTATTTGTAAGTCCATGGAACTTCTCCGGAAGAGGCTGAAGGTTCTTTGAAAGAAGGATTGTTTCTGTTGCATGTACAGATATCTCACCCTTCTGGGTTCTGAACATATATCCCTTTACACCGATGATATCACCGACATCATACTTCTTGAAATCAGCATATGCCTCTTCACCGAGAGCATCTCTTGCAACATATACCTGCAGATCACCCTTAAGATCCGATACATTGCAGAATGAAGCCTTTCCCATAACACGCTTTAACATTATACGGCCTGCAATGCTTACGTTGATGGGATTGGCATCCATAACAGCTCTTCTCTCATTGTAATCTGCTGTCATCGCTGCTCTTGCATCCGCTTCTTCCATGCCTTCAGTATTAACCTCAGGTCTGCCTGCCAAAAGCTTTTCTTCAAGTTCAATATATTCTGCCTTGGCATCTGATGAATGATATGTCTGATCATACTTTGTTATCTGAAAGGGGTCTTTTCCTGCTGCCTGAAGGTTTGCAAGCTTTTCTCTCTTGTTCTTTCTTATCTGGTTAAGATCAGGCTCATTGGCCTGTACATTGTTCTGCTGATTCTGTTCTGACATGATCGCTCTCCTTTTTTACAAGCTTTATACAAATAACAGCTTCTCGAATTGAGAAGCTGTTTAGATCAATCGACTAGTTAGATCTCTGGATCTCAAGTACCTTGTACTTGAAGATGTTTCCACCGACATCTACCTTGACGGTGTCACCGACCTTGGCTCCGATCAGGGCCTTGCCTACGGGTGACTCATTTGAGATCTTGCCCTTAAGGCTGTTTGCCTCTGTAGAACCAACTATCTTATATTCACACTCTTCCTTCTCGGTCATATCCTTGACTTTGACTTTGCAGCCTACGTTGATACGCTCGAGGTCAACCTCGTCCTCATCAACAACTTCTGCATTTTTGAGTATCTTCTCAAGCTGTTCGATCCTTGCTTCTATATCTCTCTGTTCGTCTTTGGCTGCATCATATTCAGCGTTCTCTGAAAGGTCGCCCTGTGCTCTTGCTTCCTTTATCTTCTGTGCAACTTCCTGACGTCTGTTAACCTTAAGGTTCTCTAACTCTTCCTCATATTGTTTGAGACCTTCGTAGGTCAGAATATTCTTCTTTTCTTCCATAATGTATAACCCTCATCCGTTATTCATAATATATAGGTATATATTCATCCTACAATTTACGTATTATATAAAAGAAAACCGCTACTGTCAAGTTTCGCAGGGTTTAAACAGCGATCTTGCAACAGACAGTATATCATCCATTGAACACATCTCGTTTATGCGTCCTCTTAACCTTGCACTGCCCGGCATTCCTGCACTGTACCATGAAAGGTGTTTTCTCATCTCCCGCACAGCCGTATACTCGCCTTTATACTTGATCATCAGCCTTGCATGTTCCCTGACAGTGTCAAACATTTCAGTACCGTTTGGTCTGTCAAGCTTTTCGTTTGTTTCAAGAAAATGCAGTATCTCTCTGAAGATAAAGGGATTTCCCTGGGCTGCCCTTCCTATCGCGATACCGTCGCATCCCGTCTCATCAAACATTCGCTTTGCGCTTTCTCCATCCGTAACATCGCCGTTTCCGATGACGGGTATGTCAACCCTTTCCTTTACCTTAGCTATGGCATTTAAGTCGGCTTTTCCACTGTAGTACTGCTCTCTGGTCCTTGCGTGAACAGTAACGGCACTTGCTCCGCTCTCCTGTGCTATATATGCGATCTCTGGGGCAGTCAGCTCATCATTTGCAAATCCTTTTCTTATCTTTACGGTCACAGGCTTGTTTGTATTCTTTACGATCGCCTCTATTATCCGACCGGCTAAAAGAGGATCCTTCATAAGAGCGCTTCCCTCGCCGTTATTTACCACTTTGGGGACCGGGCATCCCATATTTATATCAAGTATGTCATATGGTCTGTCCTCTATGCGCTTTGCCTGCTCGCTCATTATCTTTGGATCCGACCCGAAAAGCTGCAGTGATACGCACCCTTCATCGGGATGGATCTCTAAAAGGCCTTCCGTATTCTTGTTATTGTACATGATAGCCTTTGCGCTTATCATCTCCATGCATACCATGCCTGCGCCGTAACGGGCGCATAACAAGCGAAATGGCAGGTCGCTTACGCCTGCCATGGGTGCCAGTATTATATTATTCCTTAGTTTGACATCGCCTATCAGTAAACTCTTCATACTACTTTGCATTTTTTAAATATATGAGTCTTAAGCCTTCAAGCGTAAGTGTGCTGTCATATACCTGTATAAGATCTGTCTCTTCGGAAATGATCCTTCCGAGTCCTCCCGTTGCGACAACCTTCATGTTGTCATATCCGGATTCTTTTCTTACCTGATTTATTATATATTCCGTCTGACCTATCTGACCGTATACGAGACCTGCCTGCATACTTGAGATAGTTTCCTGTGCAAGGATAGACTTCGGCTTTTTGATCTCAACCTCGGGAAGCTTTGCTGTATCCTCCCAGAGCGCCTTTGCCGAGATACGAAGCCCGGGAGCTGTGATACCCGCAGTAAACTCGCCCTTTTCAGTGATGAGGTCATAAGTTGTCGCTGTACCGAAATCAAGCACCAGTATCGGACCGCCGTACTTTTCAAACGCTCCCACGGCATCAACTATCCTGTCAGGACCTATCTCTTTGGGATTTTCAGTCACTATCTTTATCCCTGTCTTGATACCTGCTCCAACTATCATAGGATCCACGTTAAGATATCTGATGATACCTCCCGTGAGCGAATGCATGACATTGGGAACAACACTTGCGATTATACATCCTTCAAGGTCATCTGCAACAACATCATTGGCATGCAGCATCTCAAGCATGCTTATACCGTATTCATCCGATGTATGCTGCACCTTTGACATCATTCGAAACGTGGTAACAAGCCTGTCACCGTCATAAACCCCGTATGTAATGTTTGTATTTCCTACATCTACAACAAATAGCATCCTAATCCTCCGTGCCTAAAAGATCATCCACATTCTCATTAAGGAACAGCACCCTGTAGTACAGTTCCAAAGACTGCAAAAGCTCCTGTTTGGTATTTCTTATCTTGGCTACAAGCAGACCCGCACTTATATCATCATAAAGATAATCCTCATCGGCTGCCGTAGTCTCAAATTCAAGATCTCCCTCATCAGAAAAGCCTATGGTAAATATACCGCCTACTTCCTCTGTAAAGAGCACGCACATGATGTGGAGCTCTTCCTGAATCGATTCGGGGATCTTTGAAAACTCATTGTTAAAATAATACTTCTTTTCATAAGCATTGGCTCCGCAGAGCACAACCTTGTTATCATTCATCATACATACCCGTAAATGCCGCGCACGCTCACTTCGCCTGCGTAGACTCTTGTTTCTTTTTTCTCATGCTCAACTATCAGCTGTCCTCTGTCATCTATCCCTTTGCATATGCCGTCATATTCACCTGCGGGATCTAAGACCGTAACGGCCGTGTTCATGCTCACAAGGCTGTCTTCATACTCTTTTCTTAACAGGCTCAGATCACCTGTATCATAAACAGACTGCGTGAGTTTTTCAAGGTGATAGATGATGTTATCAAGGAGACTGTCATGATCTATGCAGTCATCCGTTTCCATAAGGATGGAAGTTGCGCTCAAAGACAGATCCTCAGGCATGCTCTCCTGATTTGTATTGATACCTACACCTATGATCATCTGACCGGTCTCAGCTATGGCTTCGGTTAATATCCCGCAGATCTTCTTTTTATTGAGCACAATATCGTTCGGCCATTTTATCATGGCCTCTATATCCATATCCGAAAGGGATCTCTTTACTGCGAGAGCCATTACAAGCGTTAGCATCGAGCAGTCATCAAGCTTAAGCCTTGGTTTAAGCAGCACCGAAAACATAAGCGCAGTTCCAGGCTCAGTCACCCAGCTTCTTCCCCTGCGGCCTTTTCCGGCTGTCTGATACTGAGCTGTTACGACTAACATCTCATCACTGTTGTAGCCGTCATTAGACATCCTCTTTAGATATTCATTCGTTGAATCTATCTCATCAAGATTGATTATCATCTTAAAACTCCGCTCCGAGTGTTGCAGCCATCACAGCCTTGATCGTATGCATGCGGTTTTCAGCTTCCTTAAATACAACGGAGTTTTCAGATTCGAATACCTCATCCGTAACCTCAAGATCTTCAAATCCGAACTGTTCTCCCTTTTCTCTTCCTATCTCGGTCTTTAGATCATGATATGAAGGAAGGCAGTGCATGAATATCGCATCCTTTCCTGCCCTTTGCATAACATCCTTTGTGACCTTATATGGTGTCATATCGGTGATACGCTCAACCCAGGCGCTGTCAGGCTCGCCCATGGATACCCAGATGTCTGTATATACTACATCTTTATCCTTTGTTCCCTCGATCGCATCCTCTGTAAGAGTTATGCTCGCGCCTGTTGTAGACGCGATCTCTCTGCAGGTCTTTACAAGTTCGGGATCTGGGAAGTAATTCTTGTTTGAACACAGTGTCAGATGCATGCCCATCTTTGCAGCCATTACCATCAGGCTGTTTGCTGTATTGTATCTTGCATCTCCCATGTAGACCATCCTGATTCCCTTGATGTATCCGAAATGCTCTTTTATTGTCAGAAGATCGGCTAGCATCTGTGTGGGATGAAATTCATTTGTAAGCCCGTTCCATACGGGAACATCGGCATAGCTTGCAAGCTCTTCAACCTTCTCCTGCTCAAAGCCGCGGTATTCAATGCCTTCAAACATGCTGCCGAGAACTCTTGCCGTATCAGCCATGCTCTCCTTCTTGCCCATCTGAGAGCCGGAAGGATCAAGATATGTTGTTCCCATGCCAAGATCATGGGCAGCTACCTCAAACGAACATCTCGTACGGGTAGATGTCTTCTCAAATATAAGTGCGACATTCTTGCCTTTGAGCACGTCCACAAGCTCGCCTTTTTTCTTCTTTTCCTTGAGCCTTGCAGCCAGATCGACAAGATACTCGATCTCTTCAGGTGTGTAATCGAGCAGCTTCAAAAAATCTCTTCCCTTTAAGTTCATGATAAAATCTCTCCTAAAATAATTATAAAAGCCATTAAGCCTTACTCCTTTCGGAATAAGGCTTAAATGGTGTAAAACCATCTTTGATTATCGTCTTATCTTCAGTTTGTTGAATCCTTCAAAACCTCTTTTATTGAAGTTGAAAGTCCGGCGATACCCTGTATCTCGCTGGGGATGATGATCTTTGTAGCCTTGCCGTCGGCAGCCTTTTCAAATGCTTCAAGACTCTTCATCTGAAGTACTGCGCTGTCAGCTCCAGCTTCCTTCAACATCCTGATACCGTCAGCCTTAGCCTGCTGTACCTTTAAGATAGCTTCAGCTTCACCTTCAGCCTCGCGGATCATCTTTTCCTTCTGTGCTTCAGCCTTAAGGATAGCTGACTGCTTCTCAGCTTCAGCTTCAAGGATAGCTGCTTCCTTCTTACCTTCTGCAACAGTAACGCTAGCCTTCTTCTCACCTTCTGCTCTTGTAACGGCTTCACGTCTCTCACGTTCTGCCTTCATCTGTTTCTCCATGGCATTCTGGATCTCTGCCGGAGGGATGATGTTCTTAAGCTCTACTCTGTTTACCTTGATTCCCCAGGGATCTGTAGCTTCATCAAGGGAAGCTCTCATCTTTGTATTTATCGTCTCTCTTGATGTAAGTGTCTGGTCGAGTTCAAGCTCACCGATGATGTTTCTTAATGTTGTTGCTGTAAGGTTCTCGATAGCCATCAGAGGATTCTCGACACCGTATGCATAAAGCTTGGGATCTGTTATCTGATAGAATACTACTGTATCTATTCTCATTGTAACGTTATCCTTTGTGATAACGGGCTGGGGAGCAAAGTCAACTACCTGCTCCTTTAAGAGTACCTTTCTTGCTATCTTGTCAAAGAAAGGCGCCTTTACATGAAAACCTACCGACCATGTGCACTGATAAGCACCGAGTCTTTCAATGATATATGCATGTGCCTGGGGAACTACTCTGAAGTTAGAGATGAGCACCCATGCAACAATGATCAAAACTATTAATACCAATACAACTCCACCCATTTACTTTGCCTCCTTAATCTCTTCTACTATGGTTTTAACGCCCTCGATAGATTTTACCTCAACTAGAGCGCCAGTAGCGATCTGTATTCCGTCGCTCAATGTACGTGCCGACCATTCCATGCCGTCTACCTTGATCTTGCCTGTCGCCTTGACATTGTCAATATCCTCGGTAACGTATGCATGCTTTCCTACCAGTCCTTCGGAATTGGTAAGAGTCCTTGTCTTATTGAAACCTTTTGACACAAGAGGTCTGGTAAAGAACAACAGTCCGAGTGATACTACCGCAAACAGTATTACCTGAACCGCGATAGGTGCACCGAATCCTGCAAAGATTGCAGCTATCACTGCGCCTCCGGCAAACCAGATGGTCGTAAGTCCCAATGTGAACGCTTCTATGATCGCCATGACTACTGCCACTACGATCCAAACAATAAGCCAGTTCATTTATTTCCCCTCCTTTTAAAACAGATTATACAATACTTTGAATTGTTTAACAATAAAGCATATCAGTAAAGATCTGTTATCCATTTTATCTATTATAACAAAATACACCCTGCTATTTTGCATTTGGTTTAAAAATGTAAAATAACAGGGTATCATAATCATTTACCAGAACACGTGGGCTCCTATCTCAACGCCTTCATGTGCCCCTACTCTCTTAAAGTGTGTTGCGGTTCCTACATTGGTATCGCCGTTTATCGCTGCATGAGCTGCCTGCAGACAGCTGTCCTTGACTCCCGCCGCAACCTGGGCTTCAACTTTTCCCGAAGCTGCAGGTCCGAACTGTCCTGATGCATATATTACTCCGGCAACGGTATTCGGATAAGCACCGCTCCTTACTCTGTTCATGACAACCGCACCTACCGCAAGCTGTCCTTCATAAGGCTGATTGCCTGATTCGCACTGGATCAGTGCCGCCAGCAAAACATCATCGGTAGTATCTATGGCTACCGGTCCGAGATTTGCAATGAGTTTTGCGCGTTCTGCTTTCTCGCGCTTCTTTCTCTCATTGACCTCCTCAATGGTCTCGCCTGTATCAACCTTAAATTCAATATCAACATACTCTGCCGAAATAAAGCCTTCGTAACCTTCGTACTCTATAGACAGCCACTCGTCTGTGTTTTTGTCTATGTTCGTCTCGATCACATCGCCTTTTTTCACCAGACCGTATACACCTGCGTCATCACTGGGTGATTTTCTCACTCTTAAGGCATCAGCCTCAATTGTCGCCCATGCATGACCTACGCTGTCAGCAAGTTCTTTTGCATCTTCTCCAAAGAGCAGATAGTCGTTGCTGCACCAGCCGACCAGGTTACCTGATTTTATCTTTGTCCATCCTTCAGTAGTTTCCAGGATCTCTCCCCCGCAATCCGCATACAGAAATCCTACCTTAGAAGCATCAGTAGATGGCTCTTCGCGAACATTCAAAGAATTGACTACGTCTGCCATGACCAGTCCCGAGGGCGGTTCCTCCTCTTCGCAGGTATCACTCGCATCCTCTTTTGGCACTAAAACATCATCGTCTTTTGCATACTCAAGCGAATCCAGTATCTGTGCCGCTCCCTGATTGAAATCTGCCAGTGAAGTAGCAACGTTAACGCTTGCCGCCATAGCCATATTCTTAGACAGGCTCAATGCGCAAACCCCCGCAAATATGCCTGCTATGCCACGAAGAAGTCGTTTTCTTATCTTCATAACAACCTCCGTGATAAAGTGACTTTCGTATTATACATCAATTAACCAAATTAGTCAACAGCACGCCTCTGACGCCTGAATTCATACATGAGTATGGCTGTTGAAACCGCAGCATTAAGCGATTCAACCTGTCCTGACATAGGTATCTTGATGTATCTGTCCGCCAAAGCGGCAGTCTCTTCACGTAGACCGTTACCTTCATTTCCTATTAAGAATGCCGCTCTGTGATAATTAATATCGTCATAATATGTCTCTCCCTTTAGATGCGCGGCATATACATCTATCTTGCATGATCTGATCTTTTCTATCGCAGCTTTTAGATCATCCACATAAAGAAAAGGAACCCTGTATGCCGAACCCATTGTTGAGCGGATGGTCTTTGGATTATATATATCCACACAGCCTCTGCTCATGATGACGCCGGCTGCCCCGGCTCCCTCTGCGGTTCGCATAATGGTCCCAAGATTTCCCGGATCCTGTATATCTTCTAGGATCACATAAAGATCACCGTCTTTTAAAACGTCATCAAGCTCATACTCCTTCTGCTTTACGACGCACAGTATCCCCTGCGGTGTCTTTGTATCGCTTATCCTGTCAAAGACTTTCTCTTCGACTACTTCATGATCAAGCCCCTTAAGCCATTCACCGTGTGATCCGGCAAATGACTTTGTAACATACGTCTCAAGCAAAAGCTGCTTTGGAACTTCCATGCACATCTTCATGCCTTCGACTATGTATGTTTTAGTATCTCTTCTTACCTTTGCCTTTTCTTTAAGGGCGATAAGTTCTTTTATCCTTTTACTGGTCATGATCTTTACATTGATAAAATACGGCTTACTTCATATTCATACTCGGGGATGAGCTTCTCCATAGCAAGTGCTTCGTCTATGTCAAAATCAACAAGCTCTCCGTGCTTTATCCCCACAACTCTGTTTGTCTTTCCCTCGCAGAGTATATCCGCCGCATATGCACCCATTATAGATGCATAGTATCTGTCCTTACATGTCGGAGATCCGCCTCGCTGCATGTATCCTAAGATGGTCGCTCTTGTCTCGATGCCGGTAGCGGCCTCGATCCTTCTTGCCATAGATGTAGAATGTCCTATTCCTTCGGCATTTATGATAAGATGATGAGTCTTTCCCTTTTTCCTGTTGTTTATGATGTTGTTGATGATCCTCTGTTCATTGAAATCATATTTCTCGGGAAGAAGGATATCCTCTGCACCGTTTGCTATACCGCACCATAAAGCGATATATCCGGCATTTCGTCCCATAACCTCTATGATAGAGCATCTTTCATGAGACGATGATGTATCTCTTACCTTATCAATGGCCTGCATGGCCGTATTTATAGCAGTATCAAAGCCGATCGTGTAATCCGTGCAGCTTATATCAAGATCGATAGTACCTGGAATTCCTATGGTGTTTATACCCTGTTTTGAAAGAGCCTGAGCACCGCGATAAGATCCGTCTCCTCCGATGACCACCATTCCGTCAATACCGAATTTCTTGCAGATCTGTGCTCCCTTGATCTGTCCTTCTTCTGTCGTAAACTCTTTACATCTTGCAGTTCCGAGGATCGTACCACCCTTCTGGATAATGTCGGATACGCTCCTTGCATCCATATCCACTATCTCTTCATTCAAAAGTCCCTGATATCCTTTTTTGATACCCTTGACCTTTACACCCTGAGCAAGAGCCTTGCGCACGATCGCACGTATGGCCGCATTCATGCCCGGAGCATCTCCTCCGCTTGTCAGCACACCTATAGTCTTAATCTTCTCAGACATAATCGTCCTCCGATCTTTATTAATCTACATTAACTGTATTAATTCTATAAAACTTCTGTTTTGTTGTAAAGTATCTTAACATCAGACAAGTCTTATGTTTTCCTCTCCGAACATCTCGTTAAGGCTCTTTATCAGACTGTCATCAACATTTGTCTTGATCTTTTTCATCTGCTTTGTATTTTCTATATATATGACAGCTTCATCCTTGCCCGTTTCACCGAGCAGACCGTTAAGTTTTGATTCAGAAAGACCATAGCCTGCCATATCAGCAAATTTGATCCATATCTTTCTTGGAAGATCATCGATACTCGATACCGTTTCCACGATGAGCTCGCCGTCTTTTTGCTCCATAACCTGAGCCCTTCCCCTGACAAACACTTTTGAGTCATCTTTTATGAGCTCATTGAATTTTCTGTATACGGAAGGGAATGCTATGGCTTTTATGACTCCGGTCAGGTCTTCTATCCCGAACCTAGCCATCGCTTCACCTTTCTTGGTGTATACGAGTCTCTTGTCTGTAACGATGCCTCCGACAGTAACAAGTTCCCCGTCTGAAACCCTTGTTATCCCTTCTTCCTCCTGATACATAAAGTCCACAGACATGCGGGTTATGTTCTTTTTTAAAAGCTGCTCATATTCATCAAGAGGATGTCCGCTGACATAAATGCCCAGAGTCTCCTTTTCAAACTCGAGCAGCATATCCTTGTCAAACTCCGAGATATCCGGAAGACTTATCTCAAACTTGTCCCTGTTCTCTTCATCGACTATGTCAAATAATGACATCTGTCCCTGAATACCGCTCTTTTTCTCGTTTGCGATATGATCCATGATGTTTGCATAAACAGCCATATGCTGGTGACGGTTGCCTTCAAAGCAGTCAAGCGCACCACACTTGATAAAATTCTCCACGCTTCGCTTGTTTAAGACATCTATATTTCTCTTGATGAAATCATTGATATCCCTGAATCGTCCGTTCTCTTCTCTCTCTCGAACGATATCGTCTATGACCGATCTTCCCACGCTCTTTATCGCAGAGAGCGCATATCTGATGCTGTCTCCGGATACCGAAAATGCCTCGTCACCCTCGTTGACATCGGGCGGCAACAGCTTTATTCCCATGCTCTTGCAAACTAAGATATATTCTGAAACCTTGGATCCGTTTTCTATAACGGATGTCATGAGAGCCGCCATGAACTCAAGCGGATAGTAGTATTTAAGCCACGCCGTCTGATATGCAACCACTGCATAGCAGGCCGCATGCGACTTGTTGAATGCATACTTGGCAAAGTTTACCATCGAATCATATATACCGTCGGCTACACTCGCATCTATGCCGTTTTTTACGCATCCGGATATATTTAAGGCTTCATTTCCGTTTACGAAATTTGCTCTTTCCTCGTCTATTACATACTGCTTCTTCTTGCTCATGGCACGACGTATGTTGTCGGCCTGTCCCATCGTATATCCCGCCAGATCACGCACGATCTGCATTACCTGCTCCTGATATACTATGCAGCCGTATGTCGCACTTAATATCGGTCTTAATTCATCGCACGGATAAGATATATCTCCTGTAGTATTCTTGCCCTTTATATACTGAGGTATGAAATCCATGGGACCCGGTCTGTATAGGGAGATACCGGCTATTATATCCTCAAAGCTCTGAGGCTTGAGCTCCTTCATGAAGTTTTTCATGCCATCGCTCTCAAGCTGAAATATGCCGTCCGTCTTTCCGGTGCCTATATAATCGAGAACCTTCTTGTCTGCATAGTCAAGCCTGTCCACATCCACGTCAATTCCGTGATTCTTCTTTATGTTTATGACGGCATTCTTAATGACAGTAAGCGTTCTTAAGCCCAAGAAGTCCATCTTTAAAAGCCCGAGCTCTTCAAGGGTTGTCATGATATACTGCGTGGTTATCGAACCGTCGCTTCCTCTGGATAACGGAACATATTCATCCGCAGCCTCGGGACAGATAACTACTCCCGCAGCATGCATCGATGTATGTCTGGGCAGTCCCTCAAGGCGCATGCACATATCGATCAGATAATGTGTCTGCTCATTTTCATCATATTCCTTCTTGAGATCATGATTCATCTCAAGGGCTTTCTTAAGAGTGATATTGAGTTCATTTGGTATCATCTTTGCGAGATTGTCGCAGAAAGCATACGGAAGATCCATGACTCTTCCGACATCCCTGATAACACCCTTTGCGGCAAGAGTTCCGAATGTCACGATCTGAACTACCTTCTCCTTGCCGTATTTTTTGCTGACATAGTCTATGACTTCCTGTCTTCTCTCATAGCAGAAGTCAATATCTATATCTGGCATGGATACTCGCTCAGGATTTAAGAATCTCTCAAACAGAAGCTGATATCTGATAGGATCGATATTTGTTATATGCAGACAGTATGAAACCACGCTTCCCGCAGCCGATCCTCTTCCGGGCCCGACAGGGATATCCTTGCTTCTTGCATAGTTAATGAAATCCCATACGATCAAAAAGTAATCAACATAGCCCATCCTCTCTATTACCGAGAGCTCATATTCAAGCCTTTTTCTTACGCTTCCGTCATCATCCGGATATCTTTCAGCCATGCCCTTGTCACAAAGGCTCTTAAGATAGGTAAGAGAAGTAAAGCCATCCGGCACCTCAAAATGAGGCAGCTTTGTATTTCCAAACTCGATCGTCACATCACATCTGTCAGCGATCTTTTGAGTGTTCTCAACAGCCTCAGGGACATATTTAAAAAGCTGCATCATCTCTTCGGGACTTTTGATATAATACTCCTGTCCCTCATAGCGCATACGGTCCTCATCCTTTACAGAACGCTGCGTCTGTATGCAGAGCAAAAGATCATGCGCCTCATAATCTTCCTTA
>CADAPR010000025.1 GCA_902789785.1 uncultured Lachnospiraceae bacterium | reverse complement strand
CATAAAGTACAGTCTCGCACCAAAGTCGGGGAAGAATCTGACTCTCTCATCATAGCCTGTACCGGCAAATGCCGGTTTAAGCTTTACTCCTGCTTCCATAAGTGCATCACCATAGACTGTGAAATCCTCTTTCTCACCGTCCATCTTTATGACTTTTGCGATCGCATTATGAAGCAGCGAATCCTGTTTAATATGTACAGGCGAGACAGTATTTACAAGATCACCGAACTGTTTGATGTTATGCTTTTTAAACCTGTTGGAGAAGTGATACTTAAACTGTGGATCAAGTCCCTGCGCCATGTAGTAGCCGTACGGCTGATTGGGTGTGACAAGCTTCTGGACTATCATCCCCATTGCCCTGCTCTTATCCTTTGAAACGATCGTCCACTCGCAAACATTTCCTTCATCGAAGCTTCGGCCTCTGTAAAAGCTTCCGTACTGTGTGAACTGTCTTACATTCTTATACAGTTCTATCTGTGTTGCGATCTCCTCAAGCTCTTCTTTTTTCATATCACAGAGATTGCATTCATATCCCAGGCTGCCAAACGCTGCAACAGCAAATCTTGTTTCAAGCGGAGTCTCTCTTAAAGTCTGATGATTCGGACAGGCCGATACATGAGAGCCTATCGTCTCTGGCGGATATCCGTATGTATATCCGCTTTGTATCTGAGCTCTGCATATGGCATCGGTATTGTCGCTGCCCCATATCTGAGAAAAATAGCAAAGCATGCCAAGATCAAATCTGTTTCCTCCTGATGAGCATCCCTCAAACAGTATCTTTGGAAATCTCTTTGTAAGTTCATTAAGAATCCTGTACAGTCCCAAAACATATCTGTGTGCGACTTCTCCCTGTCTCTCTGCAGACAGCGATTCAGAATAATAATCCGTTATTATCCTGTTCATATCCCATTTGACATATGCTATATTTGCACTGCCAAACACATCTGACATGGTATCGCAAGACACCAGTCAGGATGAGCTCTGTAGAGGTTGCTGTCAACATTGACCATTTCAGGCTCTACCCATATCCCGAAATCAAGCCCGAGTTCATTGACCTTGTCACACAGTCCCTTTACACCGTTTGGAAGCTTCTTCTTGTTGGCTGTCCAGTCACCGAGCGATCTAAGATCATCATTTCTTTCTCCAAACCATCCGTCATCCATGACAAACAGTTCAACACCGACTTTAGCCGCAGCCTTTGCAAGTTTTAATAGCTTTGCTTCATTTATATCAAAATATGATGCCTCCCAGCTGTTTAGCAAAACGGGGCGTATCTTGTCTTTCCAGTAGCCTCTTACCACATGCTCGCGAATGAATGCATGCATGTTTTGACTGAGTCCGTTGTATCCTTCGCACGAATATGACATCACTGCCTCGGGTGCTTCAAGTTCCTCGTCTGGCATTAAGATATAGGAAAATCCTTTAGGCTGGATACCGCTTAAAACCCTTGTCTTGCCGTAGGGCGTTACCTCTACTGCCTCGAAATGATTCCCGCTGTAGATAAGATTAAAGCCATAGACTTTTCCCATTTTCTCGGTCGCATTTTTCTCTGACAGAAGCATTAAAGGATTGTTTCTGTTTGAGCTCGTACCGGTAAAGCTTCCGCCTTCGTATTTGCCGCAGTCTATCATCCTTTCTGCCTTATTCATCTCTCTTGCCCAGCTTCCGTGGAAAGTTGTGAGCTTATAGTCACACTCATGCATGTCAAGCTGAAGGCTTAAGAGTCTCTCAACTCTTATCTTGTCTTTAGAGCAGTTTGTAAGGATCGCATCTCTTGTTATGACATCGCACTCCTCATATACGCAGTATCTGATCTTAAGTTCGAGATCATATGATCTGTCTTTTAGAATGATAGTAAGCTCTGTGACACTTCCTTTTTCCTTATCCTCATTAATGCTCTTTTCGTCAAACGAGCCAAACTCAGATCTGCTGTATGAGCAAGGAAGCGTTTTAAGCGGACTCTTGCCGTGCTTTATCATAAATGTATCATATGTAAAGTCAGAACTTATACTGCCGTCTGCATGTACCACTTCGATAAACGGTTCACGTATATCTCCGTGCCCGTAAGATGAAACTTCATAGCAGACATTTTCCGGGGAGCACTGCTTGTGATCATTGTCATATACGATAGTATTCCCGGGAGCAAAAGCCCATTTTTCCTTAAGTGCTTCTATCCCTGTAAGATCATCGTCAAATGTTATTCTCTTTCCGTAGTAAATATGCTCCGGCAAAGCCGTATCATTTATATAAAAGGCATAGGTGGTGTTTTTTGTATTAAGGATGAAATGTCCGTCTTTATGTATTATCATGCTCTTGCCTTCCTCAGTTTTTCAGATATCTCTTCAAGCTTTTCATCTGTGAGTATGTACTTCTTTCCAAAGATGAACACTGCGATCAAAAGTCCGATTATCGGCAGTATGGTCATCGTCATCCTAAGTCCCATGAGCGACGATACGGAAGCATCCGAAGTTATAGCAGCATCTGTATTGTCGCTTATATTGAATATCTGCAGACACAGCGATGCGATAAATGCAGAAACACCGCTAGCCAGCTTTACGACAAATGTCTGCATCGAGAAGATAACAGATTCATCACGTCTGTTGTTCTTAAGCTCGCCGTAATCTACCGTATTTGCAAGAAAGACCGTTGTTAACACAGTCAGCATGCCGAATGCCATGAATACAAAGAACGCCGGTATGAAATACATATATACGTTCTTTACTCCGATGATCATCTGAACAAGCAAAAGAGCATATCCGGATACGGCCATTATAAAGCTTGTATAAAAGACCTTTATGGCTGACATGAACCTTCGAAACAGAGGGAAGAAGATCATCATCGACAGTATCTGCATGCCTCCGCCGAAAGCGTTGAACAGAGTATAGTCATTGGTCCATGTCTGACCGCCAATATCATATTTAAAGAAATATATCAAAAGATTTGATGTTATATACAGTGATGCATTTATAAGAACTATGGCTATGACTATCGCCATTGCCTGATCGTTCTGAACAAGACTTGTAAACATGTCTTTAACGGAAGGCGAATCAACATCAACCGTTGACTTTTCCTTTATAACAAGACATGCGATAACTTCAAATACGATGAAGAGCAAAGCTATGATGAGAGCAAAATACTTAAAGCCTGCTCTTTCGCTGCCTCCTCCTAACAGTTCAACGCACTTTACGGTTATGATGGTTATTATCGCAGAACCGACTCCCGCGCAGCTTCTTCCGAGCGTAGAAAGATTCTCTCTTTCCTTTCCGCTTTCGGTAAATGCCGGTATCATAGACCAGAACGGGATATCCATCATTGTATAGGTGACGCCCCACAGGATATATACAACGGCCGCATATGTCACAAGTCCTTTACCGTCAAGACTTGGAGGCGCTGCAAACATAACGTAGAGTATGATCGCATTTATAACAGTACCTATAAAGAGCCAGGGTCTGAATCTTCCCCATTTAGTCTTTGTCTTTGCTACTATCACTCCCATGACAGGGTCATTGAATGCATCAAATATCCTGGCTGCCATTAGGATAACACCCATGGCTATGGCGCTTACTCCAAGTATGTCCTGGTAGTAATAAAGGACATAGCTTGCAGAGAGCATGTATACCATATCTTTTCCGACTGCACCCAGGCCGTAAGATGCCTTTTCTTTTCCCGATAGTTTCATTGCCATACCTCCTGTTTGCCAAACCTATTTAACAGTGAATTCCAGAACTTCGCTAACCCCTTCCAAAGTTCTGATGATCAGTTTGCCCTTTCCTTTTCTTGCCTTTGTCTTTACATATGTGCCGCACATGCCTCCCGACATCGATATTACACTCGGGCCTATAAGCTCGATATAGCCCTTTGCCTCAAGGATTATCGGATCGTTATAGTACGGCAGACGGTTTGCGAATTCGTCAACAGCCTCGATCCTGATCGATGCCACATCATAGCTGCATGTCTCTTTAAGCTCGGTCCTGTCTGCCTTTACCTTAATGCAGACTTTTGTCATAGGTGCCTTTATGATCGTCTTTACAACAGCTCCGTCCTTTATTGCCTCAAAACGGTATTGAGTAGACTTGCCTCCCCAGTCGCCTATGTACTTGTTATAAAGCTGTACCGCGTCATCAGGCTTCATATGATACATAAGCATCATCTTTGCAGCCTTTGCATAGGTAGCCTTTGACATGTTGTACATACCTACCTTTGCAACTTCGTTTAAGATCGCTTTTACGTCTCTTGCCTGAGCAGGCGACATATCCTCGCCCTCAGTCAGCATATCTCCGATATAGTCGTCTATCTTTATAGGAGCATTTACAAGATACGGATAATCAGAATAGTCATGCGTATATTCCTTGATGAAGTGATCGTTCTTGTACATCTTTACGCTGTCTGCATTTGTAAAGATATATGTCTCGCCCCTGTTGCAGCCCGGATGTTCACCGATATCCATCGATGAGCTGAGCTCAAGGACGGGCTCGTTTTCCTGTTGACATGCATATACAAAAGCTGCCATCTTGGGATTCCTGAACATATCCATGACACCGTGATAGCATATACGGTCCCCGCTTCCGAAATCCTTATGGGTGTTATAGTCAGCCATGCACCATCCGAAGCTTCCGGCTATATCCTTCTGCTCATTGACATCATTAAGGACCTTTGCGTGTCTTATCGCATGTTCTGCTCTGTGCTCCTCGCAGTCAAATGCTTTCGTCGGGAACATATGCCCCATATATTCACTTATGAGATACGGCTTGTCGCTATCTGATGTTACCGCACTCTTTTTGTCGCATCCGCGGTTGTTTCCGGAATGAACAAAATCGTTGTATGTATAAACATCCTCCAAAAGATTGCTCTTCTTGTAGCATCTTACTCCGCCTGTGGGTCTTGTGGGATCCAGATCGTGAGCAAGCTTATTTGTCCTTGTATAGAAATCATCATCATCTACTGATTCATTGATCCTGACTCCCCATAAGATTATGGAAGTATGATTCCTGTACTGAACTATCATATCCTCGACATTTTGTATCGCCTGCTCTTTCCAGCTCTCATCTCCGATATGCTGCCATCCTGGAAGCTCTGTGAACACCAGCAGTCCGATCTCGTCGCATCTGTCAAGGAAGTAATGGGACTGCGGATAATGTGAAGTTCTTACCGCATTGAGTCCGAGTTCATATTTCAGGATGTCGGCATCGTTTTTCTGCACAGCTTCAGGCATCGCATATCCTACATAGGCATAGCTCTGATGTCTGTTAAGCCCTCTTATCTTAAGTTTTCTGCCGTTAAGATAAAATCCGTCCTTCTTAAATACTGCCTTTCTGTATCCGTAGCTTACTATGCTTTCATCAAGGACTGTTTCACCTTTGATAAGCTCAGTCTTTAATCTGTACAGTTTTGGTGCATCCACATCCCACAGCTGCACGTCGCCAGTGTTAAAGTGCAGTCTTACTTTATAGGCGCTTGCCTTTGTATCTACAGGATCGAGTTCATACTCGCCGATCACTCTGTAATCTGCGCCTTCGCTCACAGACTGGCGTATGATCATTCCCGGATCTGCACCGGTGACCTCTATATCGGATGTGATCCTTGATCTTTTGCATCTTCTTACAGCGTTTTCATCCTCATAGCGTTCAGCTAACTTTGTGGATACAAATACATCCGAGATATATGCCTTTTCCTTGACATCTAAGTAAACATCTCTGTATATCCCGCCGTATGTCATGTAGTCGATGACAAATCCGAAAGGAGGCACGTTGACATCTTCTCTGCTGTCAAGCTTGACAGTAAGAACGTTGTCAGAACCGTAATTAACCAGTTTGCTGATATCCATTGTAAATGCCGTATATCCGCATCTGTGCTCGCCTGCAAGCGATCCGTTTACATATACCTCGCTTAGATGAGCTGCTCCCTCGAAGGTAAGAAGGAGAGTCTTTCCCTTGTAGCTTTCTGGTATATCAAGCTTTCTTACATATCCGCTAACCATCTGATAAACATGTTCATCAAAATAGTGAAGAGGTGTTTCCTTTACGGTATGCGGTATCCTTACCGGCTTCATATCCGTTACATCCGGCTTAGCGCCAAGCATTGATCCATCAAAGCATTCACCAAACATCCAGTCATCATTAAGATATATTCTTTCTGCCATCATACCCTCCTTACATCAGTTTAATGCCGCCGTATTTCCTTATCTTGAGTACTTTACATGCGCCATTTCCAAAAACTCTGTCCATCCCTTCAAGATAGGATCCTACTGCACTGTCCTTTACAAATGCCTGGATAGTTCCCGCAAATCCTCCTCCGTGGACTCTGCATACCCCGTTATCTGAAAGAAGCGCTTCACTTACAGCCAGCGCAAGAGATACGTTCTGATGCATTGTATCCTTGCTGCAGTATACATTCTGAAGGAATTTGAACGAAGAGTTTCCGCTGTCCTTTATGTTATCTAAAAATGTATCTATATCATCATTTTTCAGTGCCGAAACGCACTTATCTACTCTCTCATCCTCATTTATGAAATGAATGGCTCTTAAAACAGCCCTGTCTCCTGCCTTTTCTCTCAGTTCATCCATCTTAGAAAGAATATCCTCAAAAGTTATCCCTCTTAAGACATCTTTTGAAAAGCAGGCCGCGACCTTTTTCATCTCATCCGGTATAGCGGCATATTCATGCGTAAGATCAGCATGACTGCCCTTGGTATCTGTTATGCATAAACTGTATCCGTGCCTGTTAAGGTCAAAATCGATCTTTTCTATCGCACTCTCAAGCGGCTTGTCAAAGTCCACATACACAAGATTTCCCACAGAACAGGCCATCTGATCCATAAGCCCGCAGGGCTTATTGAAATACACGTTCTCTGCATACTGACCTATAACGGCATTTGTTACGGCATCGAGCGATCCGTCATTGAACATATAGGATATGATCGTTGCGATCAGTGTCTCGAATGCAGCGGATGATGAAAGTCCGGCTCCTATCAGCACCTCGCTGGTAACATATGCCTTAAAGCCTCCGATCTTATAGCCTCTTTGTTTTGCACCCGCAAGCACTCCCTTAATGAGAGCCTTTGTACTGCCCTCTTCCTTTTGATCTTTCTCAAGCTCTTTAACATCTATGGATATCATGTCATAACCGTCTGATACCACTCTTACCAGATCATCATCCGACTCAGCGACAATGGCTATCGCATCAAGGTTTACAGATGCCGCCAGTATATGTCCGCGCTGATGATCCGTATGATTTCCGCACACTTCGCTTCTTCCCGGTGCACTGTAGATATTTACGTCACATTCTCCGTATATATCTTCAAATCTTTTTACCGCTTCAATGTATCGATCTGTCTGATGCGGTATCACATTTTCATCAACATAGATGTCTCTCAGTATGTCCTCGCATTCTTTACTTTTTAATTTATCCAGTATGATCTTTGTATTCATAGATTTCCCCGTTTTGTTTTGCTAAACCATAGATATATATATTATACAACAATTGTGTAACAGATAAAAAAATTCTCCCGAAGCATAACACTTCGGGAGAACCATGCCTGAGGCACGTAATAAAGTATGGTCTTTTAAACTTACTTTGTAGCGTTTTTCTTTGTAGCCAGGATATCGAATACAACCGCTCCGAGCAATACACCGCCCTTGACTATCTTCTGCCAGTCGGCATTTACACCCATAAGCGACATACCCAGGTTGATAACACCTATAAGTGTAGCTCCGACTACCATTCCGAATACGGTACCTGAACCGCCGTATGCGGATACACCACCGACAACGCATGCTGCGATGGCATCCATCTCATAGTAGTTACCTGCAGTTGAGTTTGCAGCCTGGAAACGTGCTACTACTATGTAAGATGAGATGACAGTCAATACTGCCATGTTGAGGTATGCGAAGAACATGATCTTTCTGGTATCAACACCGGATAATCTTGTTGCCTCGGCATTGCCTCCGATCGTATAAAAATATCTGCCGAGCGTAGTTTTTGAAGTTATGAAGCTATAGATTAAAACAATAACTATAACCCAGATCAAAACTGTGGGTATTCCGCCTGCAAGCGCGAGCTTGTATGCAAAGAGCATGATCGCTGCCACTGAAAGTACACACTTTACGATAAGGGCTGTCATGGTCTCAGCCTCATACCCTTTCTTTACCTTGTTTGCTCTGCTCATAAGAGATGATACTACTACGATAACACTTGCAACTATACCTGCAGCAAAACATACAACATTAAACTGATTTATGCCTGTCTCGAATACCTTTCCTGAAAAGAGCTTCAAAAAGCTTTCAGGCATGGGAGAGATGCTTCCTGTTGAACTGTTATCACTAAGGATCGCTGTACCCCATCCTCTGAATGCTAGATAACCTGCAAGGGTTGCGATCCACGGAGGAATGTTTACATATGCAACCAGATAACCAAGAACACATCCGTATATTATGCCGACAACTAACATAAGAAATACTGATAAGCCAGTGGAATACTGCTGGATTACCATGAATACACCACCGACAGCACCCATGATACATACAAATGAACCGCAGGAAAGATCGATATTACCACCTGTCAGCATACACATCAGCATACCTGTTGCAAGTATGAATACGTACGCATTCTGAGTGATAAGTGCGTTGAAGTTCATAGGTGAAAACATTGAACCGCCTGTCATAGCCGTGAAAAAGATATATACCAGGACAAGGACTATAAGCATTGCGTTTTTCTTTATAACGTCCATATATTTCGTCATGACTCATCCTCCTCCTACTTTTTCTTCTTGTTCGACAATACATCGAAGATGATCGCCGCCAGAACTACTATACCTTTAACAACCTTCTGATAGTTTGCGTTAACACCCATGATACTCATGCCCATGTTGATAACACCCATCAGAATAGCACCGATTACGATACCGAATACATTTCCTTCTCCGCCGTATGCTGAAGCACCGCCAATGAAGCATGCTGCGATGGCATCCATCTCATAACCCTGTCCGAATGTAGGCTGTGCCTGAGTAGCTCTTGCTACTGTAAGGATACCAGCCAGGCCTGACATAAGGCCCATGTTTACATATGCAAAGAAGTAAATCTTTCTGGGGTCGATACCTGAAAGTCTTGTAGCCTTTTCATTGCCGCCGACTGCGTAGAGGTAACGTCCCATTGTCGTATTTGAAGTTACATAAGCATAAGCAAGAAGAACAACCGCTATCCAGATAAGAGCTGTAGGAATTCCCTTGTAGTTTGCCAGTTTATAGAATATCCAGATAACAACCGCACAGATGATTATCATCTTTGCAAGTTCTGAATACAGAGGTGCAACTTCATATCCCTTTGACTGTGCGCTTATTCTGTTCTTGATAACTGATGCTATATATATGATAGCGATAACAACACCTGCTACCATACAGGTGAGGTTCATGTTTGCTCCGCCAAAGAAATCGGGAACATAACAGTCAGCCCCGCCACCGAATACGTTAAGGAATACTTCGTTTCTGATACCAACGGCATATCCCTGAAGTACTATGTTTGACAATCCTCTGAATGCATACATACCAGCTAACGTTGCGATAAACGGCGGGACCTTTATATATGCTATCCAGAATCCCTGCCATGCTCCAACGAGAAGACCGCCGATAAGCATAACTACTACTGCGACCCATTCGTTGATGTTCGCATCCATCATGACTGCACCGATGCCGCCGACAAAACATACAACAGAACCGCAGGCAAGATCGATATTACCGCCGGTTAAGATACATAACAGCATGCCTGCCGCAAGAACGAACACATATGCATTCTGAGAGATCAGGTTATTTATATTCTGAGGGAAAAGGATCTTTCCGCCCGTATTTACATAGAAGAATATAATAACTGCTACCAGGGCCAATGTCATCGTATATTTCTTTAATATATCCATTACTTTAAGATTCATACTATTCGCCCCTTCCTGACTGCAAGATGCACGCCATAATGTTTTCCTGTGTAGCCTCGTCTGCCTTCATCTCACCAACGAACTTTCCTTCGTTCATGATATAGATACGATCACTCATACCGATAACTTCGGGAAGCTCGGAAGATATCATTACAACAGACTTTCCGGCCTTGACAAGATCATTTATGATACAGTAGATCTCATACTTTGCACCTACGTCGATACCTCTTGTAGGCTCGTCGAGAATAAGTATGTCGGGATCCGTAAACATCCACTTTGCAAGCAGAACCTTCTGCTGGTTACCGCCTGACAGATTTCCGACATTCTGCTCAACCGAAGGTGTCTTCGTCTTAAGCTTGTCCTTGTATTCAACGGCAACCTGATATTCCTTATCCATATCGATGATGCCCCTGTCACTGACTCCTTCCATGTTAGCAAGAGATGTATTTACGCGGATCGAATTTGAAAGTACAAGTCCGTTTCCTTTTCTGTCCTCTGTAACGTAAGCAAGTTTTGCGTCGATCGCTTCTCTGGGATTCTTAAGATTTACTTCCTTCCCGTTCAAATAAAGCGTTCCGCTGATCCCTGTTCCGTATGACTTACCGAATATGCTCATTGCAAGCTCTGTTCTGCCTGCGCCCATAAGTCCGTAGATACCAACAACCTCGCCCTTCTTGACGTTCATGTTGATCCCGTCTACGACCTTTCTCTCTGCATATACGGGATGATATACAGTCCAGTCTTTTACTTCCATGTTTACTTCGCCGATCTCGACATTGCTCCTCTTGGGGAATCTGTCTGTGATCTCTCTTCCGACCATTCCTCTGATGATCCTGTCTTCGTTGATCTCCATTGTATGACAGTCAAGAGTCTCAACCGTAGAACCGTCACGAACGACCGTGATCTTATCTGCAACGTAAACAACCTCATTAAGCTTATGGGTTATGATGATCATCGTCATACCCTGCTTCTTAAACTCAAGCATGAGGTCAAGCAGTGCTCTGGAGTCTGTCTCATTAAGTGATGATGTAGGCTCGTCAAGGATCAAAAGCTTTGCATTCTTAGCAAGAGCCTTGGCGATCTCAACAAGCTGCTGCTTACCTGTTCCTATATCTTTTATCAAAACACGCGAAGATTCTGAAAGTCCTACCATCTTTAAGTACTTGTCAGCTTCGCTGTAGGTTTCATTCCAGTTAATAGCGTTCTTTTTTCCCCGCTCATTGCCGAGAAACATGTTTTCGCCGATTGACATCTGAGGCACAAGTGCAAGTTCCTGATGGATTATAACGATTCCCTTTGCTTCGGAATCAGTTATCTTCTGGAACTGACATACCTCTCCGTTGTATACTATATCTCCTTCGTAACTTCCATAAGGGTAGATGCCGCTGAGTACATTCATAAGTGTAGACTTACCGGCACCATTTTCTCCTACCAGTGCGTGTATCTCGCCCTCTTCAACCTGAAAGTTTACATTGTCAAGAGCTTTAACACCCGGGAAAGTTTTGGTGATATTTTTCATTTCCAGTATTACATTACCCAAAAATATCCCTCCGATCCGTTTGTAATCTCAAACCATACCTTATTATTGTCTTCTCTGATAACCCGTTTACCTTTACTTGTAAACAGGCGGGTTTTGCCCCGCCTGCCTAATTTTATAAGATCTTGCAATCTCTATCTTACTTTAACTGATCCTCTGTGTAGTAACCTGACTCAATAAGAATCTGCTTGTAGTTGTTAGCATCTGCGAATACAGGCTCGCAAAGGAATGAAGGAACAACCTTAACGCCGTTGTCATATGTAGTAGTATCGTTTACGTCTACTGTCTGGTTGCTTAAGATCTGACCAACCATCTTAACAACCTGTGAAGCAAGTGTACGTGTATCCTTGAATACTGACATAGACTGCTTACCAGCGATCATGTTCTTTGTGTTCTCAATATCACAGTCCTGACCTGTGATTACAGGGTATTTGCCCTTGTAGTTTGCTGCAAGTGCGTTCTCAACACCGAGTGCTGTAGAGTCGTTTGAGCAAAGCCATACATCAAGTTCTGTACCATCTGCGTAGTATGAAGAAAGGATGTTTTCTGCTCTAGACTGAGCTACATCTGTTCCCCATGTAGGTGTTGCAACTTCTTCGAATGTCTTCTGACCAGAAACAACATTGAGCTTGCCTTCGTCGATGTACTTCTTAACTACATCCATAGCACCGTTGAAGAAGAAACCTGCATTGTTATCACCGGGATCACCAGCTGTGAACTCGATATTGAAAGGACCTGCTGCGTTGTCAAGGTCAAGAGCCTTAACTACGTATTCACCCTGAACTGTACCAACCTTATAGTTATCAAATGTAGCATAGTAAGAAACTGCATCTGAGTTCATGATAAGACGGTCATAAGCGATTACAGGGATGTTAGCCTTCTTAGCCATGTCAAGAGCTTCACCGAGTGAAGAACCTTCGATAGCTGCGATAACGAGTACGTTACATCCGCTAGAGATCATGTTCTCGATCTGAGAAACCTGCTGCTGAACATCGTTGTTAGCGAACTGAAGGTCAACTTCGTAACCAGCTGCCTTAAGTTCCTTCTCCATGTTAGCACCATCCTGGTTCCATCTCTGGAGATCCTTTGTAGGCATTGAAACGCCGACTTTCTTTGCGCCTGAAGCACCGCCTGCTCCGCCACAGCCTGTCAACAATGTAGCGATAACTGCTACGCTGAGTAATACACTGAGTAGTTTTTTCATTGTGTACTTTCCTCCCATTATTAAATTTACTCCTGAGGATTGACTGCCAATCCTCCCTACAATTTGCATGATATCACGTGCACGGTAGTAGTTGTTTGTTAATTTCTGTATTTTTTTGTTTTATTATTCTCCATATTTTTATCAGGCCTAGCATTTTTTTGTCTTGTCCTGACAATTTTTTACAGAAATGTGCTCATGCACGTAAAAAGCGCAGTAGCTTTTGATCTGCTACTGCGCCTTAAATACTATATATTTATGAGTTTTTCTTTCTTCCGCTGAGTGCAGCGAATCCGCCGACTGCAGCAGCGCTTGCAAGAAGTACTATTCCCACTGCTGTGCTGTTTGAATCATCAGAAGCGGTCTCTACTGCCTCCGTAGGCTCTGCCTCTTCAACAGTCGGAACATACTCAGCTTCTTTCGTAAATACAGCTGTTCCGAAACATGAAGGAGATGACCAGCACTGGTTTGTAAGATCGTTCCATGTAAGAGTTCCTACTCTTGCTCCTGATGCATCGGCATCATTTATCTGAAGCTCTATACCTATGTGATCGCCTTCCTTGGGCTTTACTTCCGTCCACTTGAAAGCTCCCTCTACGATATATCCGCCGTCAACCTTTTTTGTAACGGTCTTTAGATTTTCTTCCGTGCACTTGTCTCCGTTGAATGTATGCTCGTTGTCAAAGTTGATCCTGTACTGCTTGGTCGCTGCATTGTATGCATCCGCCTTTGAGTTTGTCTCATCTATGAATACTTCAAACGAATCCTGTTCGTGCGGCTCTTCGTTTGCCTTGTTAAGATCCGCATCCTTTATATCTGCATATACATAGAGGAAATCCTGATCCCATAAAAGCCTTGCCGTAGCAGTCGCTTTCGGTGAATCATTCACATTTCCTATTACAACTTCGACTGCTCCGTTGTATGCATCATCGTACTCGCCGTCGATCAGTGCCTTGCCCATCGGTATGTACATGAAAGGCTTGAGCATCATCTCGGCATAGTACTTGCTCGAACTTTCCTGAGTCATGGTCTTGTCATTGAATGCATACTTGTCGTTTCCGTCCGTAATGACTATATCAAAGCCTGCAACGGCATTGTTTGCCGCTTCCTCCATGGGAACATTGACATATGCGATATAGCCTGTGTCGGTCTTTTCACAATCGCTTCTTGATACTTCAACACATCTTGTCTTTATTCCTTCCGATTTGCTGTTGTAGCGGTCAAGGTATACAGAAACCTTGTCGGAAGCATCATCCGTATAATCAACAACATTTACTTTAAACTGAATCTGACCCTCGTTCCATATAGCTGCAAATGTTGAAGCGATGTCATCAAAATCTATGGGTGAAGCATCATCTAAACTGTCAACAGGTGCCTGCAGGATGCTCACACTGTGCATCATGGGTGCGAGCTTTGTAGGATCAACAAAAGCCCAGTAAGCCGGCTTTGCATGATAATCATCATCAAAAAGAAGAGGACACTGAGGACTGCCGTCTGTTACTCCTCCGCCTACTCCGGTATAAGCCTGAAGCCATGAGTTGCCGTCTATTACGCCCCAGAAAACTATACCTGCGACCTTTACCTTGCCTTCAGCTTCAAGTTCCTTCATGCTGTCATATATTTCCTTATACTTATATGCCTGCTTTGTATATTCGTCCTGAAGTGTAAGGTCTGTTCCGTCGTAGGTGCTGCTTGATTTAAGATCGACCTCGGTAAGCATTACCTTGCCTACTACTTCGCCGTATTTTCTTGCCGCATCCTTGAAAGCATCGGCTGTTGGATAATCTATGTCGTAATGTCCCTGCATTCCCATACCGTCTATCCTTGCTCCCTCTGTCTCCTTGACAGCCTTGAGCAGATTGACGATACCCTCTACCTTTCCGGGTGTGCAGTCATTATAGTCGTTATAGTAAAGATCGAGTGTTTCCGGTGCATACTTGTTGGCATAAACGAATGCGTTCTTTATGAATTCCTCGCTTTTATATACTGCCCACCAGCTTGAATTCTCCTTGTCGCTTCTGTAGGTTCCGGTCGAATCGCTAACTGCCTCGTTTACTACATCCCATCCGTAGAACAGATCCTTGTACGGGCTGTCGCTTCCCACGAAGTGTTCAAGAACACTCTTTATGTACCATTCCTGACGCAGGTTCATGAGTTCAACCGATGCGTAAGGCTTAGACGCTTCATAGTTTTCATGGAAGAACCACTCTGGAGTCTGAGAATGCCATACCAGCACATGTCCTCTTACCTTTATCTGCTTGTCGGGATTTGCCTCGTTCCATTCAAGGATATAATCGAGATATCTCTCGGCTCTTGAGAAGTCCAGTTTCGGGACCACGAGTTTTTCTCCGCCAAGATGAACGGTCTCGGTCATAGGTACCTTGTCGTTGCTGTATCCGAAGATCGCATCGGGCTTTAACTCGTTTCCGAGAGTTATAGCATTGAAGTGCTTTTCAACAAGCGACATTAAAACAGAATCATTTATCTCTGAACCGGAAAGCGATGTTCCTGCAATGAAATCCTTTCCGAAATCCGCTTCCATGTTATCTCTGAGTGCAGGGATACCTTCTTCTATGGAACCTGTAGCAACATTCATATCAATGAGTGAAACGCCGGTAACGTAATATTCACCCTTTACACAGTCTCCTTCGCCGTAGTTTGTTCCCTGCTCAAGAAGACGTATAACTACCTTATCTAAACTGCCTGCCGAAGCAACCTTGAATGTACCGGAAAACTTGGTCCATTTGCCGGGTGTCAGCTGCTGGGAAACATCACCTGTAAGTTCTGCTGAATAAGAGCCGAGATATGATGTGTCCCCTCCCGATGTTATATAAGGAGCAAAGTCAACCTGTCTCTGATCTGCAGGCGCTCCCTCATAGTCATCTGAAAGCTTTGCATAGAATGTAAATGCATATGTGCTTCCGTTCGTGACAAGATCCGTAACATCCATGGCTATACAGTCGTATGATCTTGTTCTTGAGTTGATGACACCGTATGTCTTGACATCATCGAATATCGGCTCGTCTGCAGTTGCTGTTGAGATCTTTGCTTCTCCTGCTTCTGCCTTCCACATCGATACATCCTCGCTGTCAAAGTTGCCGTTGGGAATGATGTTTTCTCCTTCAACCGCAGGTTCATCATCACCTTGAGCCTCCACTGAATCGTCAACGGTAAATGTCACGCTGTCAACGCTTATTTCCGTTGTTCCTCCGTTTAGCGACATGATCGAGAAATATTTTACATCCTTGCCCTTTGTCGGGATGATCTCGGCCTTGCCGTATGAAACGGGAGTTCCTTCCTTATT
>CADAPR010000024.1 GCA_902789785.1 uncultured Lachnospiraceae bacterium | reverse complement strand
GGCTCTTCCCACATATGAAGCGCTGCTCTTGCTACCCGCAGAGTATCGTTTGAGACGCAGAACCCCTGTTTTATGCTGCGGTCAATATTGCATTGTCTTGGGCATATATTACAATTCATGATATGATCTTATTCTTTTTTAAATATGGTATAAGAACCACTTTTTCGAGCATTCTCTTGATCACTATCTGAATCTCGTCACTGGATCTGTCTATCGGCATTACAAGGCATGATCTCATGCCTGCCATATTGGCTCCCCAGATATCTGTAAATATCTGATCTCCCACAACGAGGATCTTAGACGGATCAAGATTCATCATTTCAGCCGCCTTAAGATATCCTCTTTTATTTGGCTTTGATGCCTTGCATAGATACAGGGCACCGATCTTTTCATTAAACATCTCTACTCGTTCTTTTCTGTTGTTTGATAAGAAAAAGATCGTGTATCCGATGCTTTTAAGTCTGTCCATGAGTTCAAGTGCCCGTTCATCGGCAGGAGCTCCATGCGGTACGAGCGTATTATCAAGATCGTATATTATCCCTCTGTATCCTTTTTCATACAGTTTTTCATAATCGATTATATATGATGATTCATAGTATTCAGTTGGATATAAACTATCAAAAAGCATATTGATCTCTCACATAAAAAAAGTCGTACTCAAAATGAGTACGACCTATTATATCATAAAATCATCAGTTAGTGGCTATAACCCTTCCATCCTCGGAATTAAAGATGTCTTTGCTGCTACCTACAAAATACTGATAGTCCTGAAGGATCGAATCCTGTCTCATCATCGAGATTGCCTGTTCCATATCAAGAAGAGACAGATCCTTGTCCTTGCCTATATAGCCATAATCATTATTCTTGTTAAATGAAAGCGATACTTCATTGGGATCAACACTCCTAGGGCGTCTGTCCTCAATAGGCTCTATGGTCACCGAAGGTTTTGCTGCTTCAGTATTCTCTTTGACCTGAGCTGGTTCAGGCTTGGGCGCATCAACTCTTGGAATATCGTTTATACGATAATCCTGCATATATCTGAAGCTGTCATTGATATTCATAGCCATGATACGCACCGCCTTTCCATAGATTTTTATTTCTCAAATACTATATCGGATAGTTTATACAAATATATTAGTCAATCCTGCACTTTTTAGCAACTCTTTTGTATATTCATGCTTTGGATTCATGAATATGTCGTTTCTGTTGCCTTCCTCCACTATCTCTCCGGACTTCATCACCAGTATCCTGTCACACATCTGATGAACGACTCTTAAGTCATGAGATATGAATAAAAAGCTTATCCCCATATCCTTGTGAAGCTTATCCATAAGTTTGAGGACCTCTGCCTGAATCGTGACATCAAGCGCAGATACCGGTTCATCGGCTATAATGAGTCTTGGCTTTAGCATAAGAGCTGTTGCTATACATACTCTCTGTCTCTGTCCGCCGGAAAGCTCTGCAGGATATCTTGACAGATACTCGGGCGTTAATCCTACCTTTGTGATCATCTCTTCGGCAAGTCTTCTTCTGTCTTCGGGTGACATATCCGTAAGATTTCTTAGAGGCTCCTCCATGATGAGTCCCACCTTTCTAGCCGGATTGAGCGAGCCGTACGGATCCTGGAATATCATCTGTGTATTGGGATATTTCTGTATGATCGTTCCGCAGTCAGGTTTCTGAAGTCCTATTATCGTCTTTGCGAGCGTTGATTTTCCGCAACCGGATTCTCCGACAAGACCTAAGACCTCACCCTCTTTAATATCTATCGAAACATGTTTTAATACATCAACTCTTTCTTTTTTTCTGGTAAAAGAGACGCATACATCCCTTACTTCTACCATGTTTACTTCATCATCTTTTTCATCAGGCTTTGCTTCGCATTTGGGGATAGCTTCTATAAGCTTTTTTGTATATTCCTCTTTAGGTGATTCAAATATCTCCTTTACATTTCCCGATTCGACCACATATCCGTTTTTCATTACAAGGACTCTGTGGCACAACCTGCTTACAAGGCTCAGATCATGACTGATAAAAAGGATCGCGGTATTTTTTTCCTTATTTATCTTTTTTAACAGGTCGACTATCTGGCTCTGGACAGTAACGTCAAGCGCAGTTGTCGGTTCATCAGCGATAAGAAGCTTTGGATTTCCTATAGTGGCCGCAGCTATCATAACACGCTGGCGCATTCCTCCGGAGAGTTCATGCGGATACGAATCATAGACTCTGCTTGGATCATCAAGTTCAACATCAGCCAAAGCCTTAAGTGCTTTTTCTTTTCTCTCCTGAGGCGTAAGCTGTGTATGTATCTTCAATGATTCCTCAACCTGCCATCCTATCTTTTTTACCGGATCAAGAGAAGTAAGAGGCTCCTGGAATATCATGCAGATCTCATCACCCTGAAGCTGTCTTAACTCGCTTCTTGGACAATCAAGGATATCTTTTCCCTCAAACTGGATCGTTCCCCTCTTTTTCATGTCATGACGGCTGAGCAGCCCAGCTATGGCAAGAGCAGACATCGATTTTCCAGACCCCGATTCTCCCACAAGGCCTACGATCTCACCGCATTCCATATCAAGATCAAAGTCATACACAACCGTTTCGGGGATGAGATGATCATGAAATTCTATATTCAGATCTTCAACATGTAAGAGCTTTGCCATTTACTTTATCTCCTTACTCAGCAGTGAAAATCCCAGTATTATCATGACTATGGTGCATCCGGTGAAAAGGACATATCCGGCATTAGTAAACATATACGCCTGAGCTTCACTAAGCATCCTTCCAAGGCTTGCATCCGGTGGCTGTACACCTATCCCGAGGAAGCTCAAACCGGCTTCTGCAAGTATCGCATTATTGAATCCGATCATTACAGAACTTAATAGAACTGTCTTTGTATTCGGAAGTATATGAACAAACATGATACGAAGATCGCTCGCGCCCGCAAGACGAGCAGCTTTAACATAATCAAGATTCTTTATCCTGATATATTCGCTCCTTACTATTCTTGCATAACTTGGTACAAATGCGATGCCCAGTGCAAGCATCACCTGATATTTGCCGGTTCCCAGCAAAGAGACCATGACAAGTGCAAGAAGCAGACTCGGAAAAGCAAGGGCAACATCATTGATCCTCATAAGAGCCTCATCTATGATACCTCCGAAATATCCGGTAAAAGCGCCTATAGCGGTGCCTATGATACTCCCGAATGCCACTGTTCCTATGGCAATTAGCAGAGTGATCCCGCTGCCGGCCATTATCCTGCTGAATATATCTCTGCCGAAGTTATCACAGCCATATATATGCCTGATGCTTACACCAGCAAGCTTTAGTGAACTGTTCATGGCTTCCGGATCATACGGCGTCCATAAAAGCCCGACAAGTGCCGGGGTCAGTGTTATCGCAAGCAGTATGCCTCCAAGTATTAAATTGAAACTGAATCGTTTCTGTTTCATCCTAGTCTCCGACTCTCGGATCTACGAGTTTGTATATTATGTCAACCAAAAGATTGCTCACTATCACTACACATGCAATAAGCATGATTATTGCTATGACTACTGGATAATCCCTGTTCTGTATAGATGTCAAAAGTATCCTTCCGAGTCCCGGAATACCAAAAACCTGCTCGATTATTATGCTTCCTGCTATCATATCGGCAAGTGCCATTCCCAGGAATGTAATGGTCGGGATCGAAGCGTTTTTGAGCATATGTTTAAAGAATACAGTCTTGCTCTTGTTTCCTCTGCTGTATGCAGTCCTTACATAATCCTTCTTCTTCTCACCATTGAGCGATGAATACAGCAGATTCAGCACCATTGCGCTTTTAGGAAGAGCTATTGCAAACGAAGGGAAGAACATGAAGCCAAAGAAACGCGCCGGATTTATCTTAATGTTCACAAAGCCTCCCGGTGTAAACATCTTAAAGGTCATTCCGAATATCAGCGTAATGAGTATGCCTGAAAAGAAAGGCGGTATGGCCATCGTTATCTGATTGATTATCTGAATGGCTTTATCAATGGCTGTGCCTTCCTTGTATGACGCATATACTCCGAGAGGAACTGAGATTATTACCATCAGTACCATCGAATACAACATCAGTGTAAGTGTTATCGGAAGCTTGTCCGCTATCATGCTCGTTACAGTCATGTTGTAGCTGTAACTTTTTCCGAAATCACCTCTGAGAGCATTAAAAAGCCACTCAAAATATCTTACGACAAGAGGTCTGTCAAGTCCCATCTGATGTCGTAATGATGCAAGCGCCTGCTCTGTTGCGTTTGTTCCCAGTCTTGACAGTGCCGGGTCTCCGGGAATGAGTGAAAAAGCCACAAAAACAAGGAGAGACACTATAAATAACGTTATAATACAGCTAAGTACTTTTTTGAAAACGTATTTCATAGCATCTCTCCTTACAATATTTTATATTCTGTCAGCTTACTTAACGTAAAGCTTTGAAAAATCCATTACATATAACGGATAGAACTCATATCCGCCGAACTTCTTGTTAACAGCGACCAGGTTTGGAAGATCCTGTATGTAAACATTTGCTGCGTCCTCTGAAAGGATCCTCTCGCACATCTTATACTTTTCAGTACGTACATCATCATCAACGGTAGCGATCGCTTCGCCATAAACCTTGTCGTACTCGGGATTGTTGTAATTTACAAAGTTCTTTCCCGAATCGCTTACAAAACGGCCTAACATTGCGCTCGCTGTGAGCGTTGAAGCATCGACACCTACAACCGTTGTTTCAAAGTTACGTCCGATATAGACATCATTTAACCATGTGTCCCATTCAACCAGGTTGATGTTTGCCGTTACACCTATCTTTTTAAACTGCTCCTTCAATACCTGAGCGGTGTCAACATGCTGCTGATAGTTGCTCGCTACAGTTATCGTAAATTCGAAGCCATCAGGATATCCGGCCTCGTTAAGAAGCTGTTTTGCCTTATCGATATCAGTGTTATATGTATCATTCAACTCCTTCATGTAATACTTGCCGAATGCAGGGAACATGCTGGATCCCGTCTCTGTTCCTTTACCGTCTGAAACAAAGTCCATTATCTCCTGAACGTCGACAGCATAGCTGAGAGCCTGACGAACCTTTGTATTGTTAAAAGGCTCAACACTGTTGTTGATATACAGTGCCTGTACAAGATTCATGGTACCTTCATAAATATCAAAGTTATCTGAAAGCTGTGCCGCCTGTGTTGTTGAGAGTCTGGCCATAAGATCTATGGAACCGCCCTCAAGATTCATTACGATGGTATCAGCATCAGCAACGATCTTAAGAACAACCGTCTTGATCTTTGCCTTTTCTCCCCAGTAGTCATCAAAGCTCTCAAGTATGATATTCTCCTGAGGCGAACGTGATACATACTTGTAAGGACCTGTTCCTACAGGCTCTGTTGATGCGTCAAGATGATCAGCTGGAAGTATCGCTGCAGTCAGATTCGGAAGGAAATCCGTATCAGACTCTTTCAGTACTACCTCGATCGTCTTGTCATCTGGCGTGTTTATCTCTTTTACGGCTGAAAAAGCCGCTACCAAGGGCTCTCCACTCTCAGTACCGGCACATTTATCAAGTGACGCTTTGACATCCTGTACCGTAACCTTTTTCCCGTTGTGAAACTTAACGCCCTCTCTGAGTGTGAACGTATAGACCGTTCCATCCTCGTTGATGCTGTAGTCGCTTGCCACGGCAGGTATCAAATCACCATTGCTATTCGGTTTTACCAAACCTTCAAATACGTTAAATAATACCTCTCTCGTTCCTGCCCCTTCTGCTACATGGGGGTCAAGACTTTCGTCAAGATCCTGAGGTATGCCAATAGTGATCAAAGAATCAGCGTCTGCTGAACCTGCCTTGCCGCCTGCGCATGCGCACAGTGCAGTAGTCATAGCGGATACTAACAACATCACAAGGAATCTCTTAGTAAAATTCCTCATAATATTTTCTCCTTTCTTCTTTCGTGCTTATTATCCATGGATTTCATATGCATTGTCAAGTATTTTTGAAGATACAATCCATAACAAAAAAAGGAACATCCCCCGATGTTCCTTTCTTGCGATAGAACTATGTGCCTATTTTGTCGTCATAACACTCTTAAGCTCATCCATGAAGGTATTGATATCCTTAAACTCACGGTAAACAGATGCAAATCTTACATATGCAACTGCTTCAAGATCCTTAAGTTTGTTCATCACAAGCTCGCCGATCACCTGGCTGGGTATCTCTTTCTCCTCCATGTTGAAGATCTCAGTCTCAACTTCGTCGATCAACTGGTTGATCTGAGCAGCACTGATAGGTCTCTTATGACAAGCACGGAGAACGCCTGCCTCGATCTTCGATCTGTCATAAGCCTCTCTGTTGTTATCCTTTTTAATGATAATCAACGGAATGGTCTCTACCTTCTCGTATGTTGTGAACCTCTTTCCGCACTCGTCACACACACGACGCCTTCTTATAGAGTTATTGTCCTCTGCCGGTCTGGAATCAATAACTCTAGTGTTTTCATGACCACAAAATGGGCACTTCATAGTCCTACCTCCGCATAAGAAAAAAGAATGAAAACTAAATCTCTATACATTAATTGACATAATTATAATAAACATAATTCTTTATGTCAACCCTTTTTACACAATATTTTGGAGATTTTTCCTTATTTTTCGCATTTTGTTACATCATCTGGTATGGTTCAAATATATAATATCTAAGCATTATGTAACTTGTGTACAAGACAATGAGCACAAGACAAAAAAAGAGCTCCCTGTATGGGAGCTCTGATAGCTTTTTATTTCTTCTGCAAAAAATCCGGAATCTTTAGCTGGTTCTCTTCAACCTTGCTCTTGATATCTGCCGGACGCTGTAACTGTGACGTAAAGTTTGTTCTGGGGGTAGGAATTGTTCCTGTAGCACCGCCTATAGTAGCAGGTCTTGGCTGAGCAGAGGGTGTAACCTGTCTTGTAACACCGCTCATAGGCATCTGCTGCTGGATAGGTCTCTGCATTCCGGCTGTACCGGGACGAGTGCTGAATATTCGCATATCCTGATTCATATTCTGCTCGATACCTGTAGCTATAACAGTTATCTTACATGTATCAGGTTCACTCGCATCATACATGCATCCGAAGATAACATTGATATCTGAACCAGTTAATGACTGAATATAATTTGCTGCATCATCCGCATCGAACATTGAGATATCACCGGTAACGTTAAGGATGACATCCGTAGCTCCAGTGATCGTTGTCTCAAGAAGCGGAGATTCAACTGCCTGCTTAACGGCCTCGATTGCCTTGTCCTCGCCTTTTCCTTCACCAATTCCGATATGAGCGATACCCTTGTCTCTCATAACTGTCTGTATATCAGCAAAGTCAAGGTTGATAACCGAAGGAACATTGATCAGATCAGTTATTCCCTGTACTGCCTGCTGCAATACCTGGTCAGCCTTCTTTAAGGCATCGGGCATTGTTGTCTTTCTATCTACTATCTCATAAATCTTATCGTTCGGAATAACAATAAGAGTATCTACGCTCTCTCTGAGTTTCTCAAGGCCGGCAAGCGCATTGGTCATACGTGTCTTTGCCTCAAAACGGAAAGGCTTTGTAACAACACCTACAGTAAGGATACCCATGTCCTTGGCGATCTTTGCAACGATCGGAGCCGCTCCGGTTCCTGTTCCGCCGCCCATACCGCATGTTACAAATACCATGTTGTATGCCTGTATAGCTGCAGTAAGCTCATCATAGCTCTCTTCTGCCGCTCTCTCACCGATCTCAGGCTTTGCACCTGCTCCGAGACCTTTAGTAAGCTTTTCGCCGATCTGCAACAATTTGGGAGCCTTACAAAGCTGCAGTGCCTGCTTATCTGTGTTTACGCCTATAAAATCCACTCCACCTATAGCTTCATCAATCATACGATTGACCGCATTGTTTCCGGCACCGCCAACACCTATTACAAGTATCTTGGCTCCGGCTTCTGCGTTATTGGTTTTAATCTCTAACAAAGCTTCTTTCCTCCTTTGCCCCGCATAACGTCACACTCTATATCTTATAATTATTTTTTGCTAAACGCAACAGTTTTTTAAGTTTTGAGAGTAATTACTCGTCCTCTTCAAATGAGGCATATCCTGTTTCAACTGTATAGTTTTGCAATTTGAGCACTCCCTTCCTTCCTTTAAGCTCCGGAAGTATAGCTTTGAGTCTTATTATCTTCTCATCTATATTGTCAAAACTGCCCAGTTTTACCCTTGCCTGATCAAAATACAGCGTTACATTGTAATCATCATCAAAGTAGATCTTGTCGACTTTTATCTCATACTTTTCAAGAAGCTGAGAGACATCAAGTATATTCTTGAATATCTCCTCATCTGAAACCGGGAGCTTCTCCCACAGAACAACATGGTCAAACTTCATTCCCATGATCTGCGGTATCCCTTCCGTTTTGATATCCGAGGATTCCACCACCGTACCGTCCTTATCAAAATATATGTACTGACCCATATACTCAACGTATCCGGCGACAGCCTTTTCATAAATTGTGATCTTTATTGTCGTAGGCGAGAGGATCCTCACGCTCATCGTCTCTATGAAAGGCACATCCTTTATCTCTTTGTTTCTGTATTTTAACGATAAGATGACCGAATTTTTTGCAAGAAAGCCATCGCCTATGACCATCTTGTTTATCTCTTCTGTGGTATAATGGGTACTTCCTTCAACTATAATGGTATCTACGGTGTATTTCTTTACAAAATAGGCAAACGCGCACCCCAAAAGCATTACGATCGCGGTAACGATTATGATCATCTTGATAGCATGGGTGCTTAAATTTATCTGAGGTCTTTCAAATCTTACTTTCTCGACCTTTTTCTTCCTTCTTTTCCTTCTTATCTTACTCATAAATCAGAATCTTATCTTGCGGCCAACACTGTTGACTAAGCCCATCTCGATCAAAAGGAACATGACCGACGAGCCGCCATAGCTTATAAACGGCAGCGAGATGCCCGTATTTGGAACAGTATTTGTTACAACCGCAATATTTAATATAACCTGAATGGAGATATGCGCCATCACGCCTACAACAAGCAGAGCACCATAAAGATCGGTCGCGTTATTGGCTATCACCATTAATCTCCAAAGCAAAAACGCAAACAGCAGCATTATGCATATCCCGCCGAAAAGTCCAAGCTCCTCGCATATCACGGAAAATATCATATCATTCTGTGCTTCGGGAAGGAAGCCCTGCTTCTGAATACTCTGTCCCAGACCTTTTCCGAAGAGTCCTCCGGATCCTATGGCATAAAGAGCCTGAAGTGTCTGGAAACCCTTTCCCGATGCATACGCCTCCGGATCCAGCCACGCAAGTATACGTGCACCTCTGAATCCAAATTTATCTGAATCTGCCATTTTTGTAATCGCAAATACCAAAAGCGCAACTATTCCTGCAGCCGCTGCAGCAAATACAATGAATTTCTTGTAATCCCTGCTTGCGATGAAAAGCATGACAAACGATATTCCGAAAATGATTATCGCACTGCTCATGTTATCGGTTATCTGCCATACCATAAGGCAAATGAGCGCCGGAGGAGCCATAATGAATACCATGCCCTTCCTAGTATTGATCCCGTCTTTTAACTTGCAGATAAGGCCTGCCACAAAAATGATCATGGCAAGTTTTGCGATCTCTGCAGGCTGTACGGATATCCCTATCCTCAGCCATCTTCTCGCACCGTTAGCTTCATATCCCAGCGGAGTGAGGACCAGCACTATAAGTGCGGCAGATGTAACATAAGCTATACCGGAAAGCTTCTCCCAGAAATGATACGGGATGTAGCTTACAAATATCATTAGTATTATACCCGCAACCGATGCCGCTGCCTGTTTTTTTAGATAATATGCCGCATCGTTCTTGGTCACTGCCGACATGGATGCTTCGTAGCTGCTTGTGGAATAGACCATGATCAGGCCGAAAGCAACCAAAAAGAGCGTGATCAGGATAAGGCTGAAATCAATATACGGTTTTACTCTGTTTGGATCATTAGTATGGAACTTCATCTGTATTTTCCCTTACCGCTTCACCTGTCTCCACATTCAGCACATTGCCCGTAAGCGGAGCTAGTTCAACGTCATCGCTGTTCATCTCTTCCTCTGTGACCTGGTTTGACGATGTGACATCACCGCCGTGAGGATCGATATTTCCTTCTTCATCGATATCGGGTGCATCTGTGACCTCAGGCTGTTCTTCCTCCTCGGGCTGTGCTGCCTTCTTTATCGTTATGTTGAGTTCTGCAAGTTCTGCCTCTTCTTTCTCGCTGAGTTCTTCTGTCATATAGATATTCATATATGGAAGTACTTCAGTAAGTATCTGTTTGCAAAGCTTCCTTGCAAAGCCAACATTGTCCTGAACCCATGAATTAGGTCTGTCTACAACTATATATATCGCGATCTGCGGATTATCAGCAGGTGCAAATCCCATAAACGAAAGAAGGTAGTTTGTTCTGTCTCTTGGAACCATTTCAGCAGTTCCCGTCTTACCGCCTATTCTGTATCCGGCAGGTCTTGCTTCCTTACCTGTTCCTTCTTCAACAACGCCTATGCAGTAATCAACTATATCCGCAGATGTCTGCTCAGAAATGGTCTGCTTCAATACTCTTGGTGTGATCGTCTTTACTACCGAGCCGTCTGAAGCAGTGATCTTGCTCACCATATGGGGCTCGTAATAGTATCCGCCGTTTATGAGCGAACAGAAGCCAGTGATCATCTGGATCATCGTGACATTAAAGCCCTGTCCGAATGTCGATGTTGCAAGTTCGGTCTCACCCATCGTATCACCGGAAAAGATCAGTGAATCAGTCCTTGATTCACCATACAGATCTATATTTGTCTTAAGTCCGAAATTATATTTGCTCTGATATTCAAGGAATGTAGGTGATCCGATCTGTCGTCCCATTAGCATAAACGAAACGTTGCACGAATTCTCTACCGCTCCCTTGACGCTAAGCGTACCGCAGCCGCCCTTTTTGTAGTTATGGCACTTGATATTGTGATCAGCTACCTGAAGTGCACCGTTACAGGTATAGTATTCTTCTCCAGTCAGCTTTCCGGATTCAAGTCCGCACGCAACAGTAAAAGGCTTGTAAGTAGATCCCGGCTCGTATGTATTGCTTATACAGAAATTCTTCCAGAGATTTGCAAGATTGGCATTCTTTATCTCATCGTCCGCCAGTTCTTCTTCTATGTTGCTCTCTGTAAGAACGACGGCATCATACGGGATCGTTCCGTTGAGCTCCGATTTTTTCATGCCGACCAGTCTCGAAGTGTCTCTGGGATTGTTAAGATCGAATGTCGGATAACTTGCCATAGCCAGTATGTCACCGCTATCCACATCCATTATGATGCAGCCAAGATTGTTTGCACCGTTGCCGTCCCTTGCACTGTTCTTGTATTCCTCGTTGAACTGATAAAGATACTTTTCAGCTATCTGCTGGATATTTGCATCTATCGTCGTGACTATGTTATAGCCGTCTGTAGCGGGTATAGTTGTCCTCTCGAGTGTCTCATCCTCGTTAAGATATCCGTAATCACGGCCGTTTATCCCTTCAAGGACATCGTTGTAATACTGTTCAAGCCCGTACTGTCCGCCTTCGCCTCTTACCGTAAATCCGATCACATCGCTTGCGAGCGAATTGTTGGGATATATTCTCTTATATTCATTCTCAAACCATACGCCTGCGATATCAGGATACTCCTCGTTATTGTTATCCATCTCCAAAAAGGCGCTTATCTCATCGTATGTAAGCTGTTTTTTTACAATGTGATACTGTGAAGTGGGATTTTGCGTGACATGATTTCTTATAGCCGATATGTCAAGTGTCGGGAAGCATGTTCTGAGTGCATCGAGCGTTGCTTCAAGGCTTTCATCCTTGTCCAGCATGACCTTGGCATCGATTATCATGTTGTAGACCTTCTCAGACGTAGCGAGCTTATTGCCCTTGCAGTCAAGGATATCGCCGCGCTTGTAGGGAAGTGTTATCGAATTATACTTCTGCTGACTGAGCACCTGCTTTTTATATCTCTCACCGTTATCTCTGGTGATGGTGATCAGCCTTACTCCTAAACCTGCAAAAGCCAGTAATACCATAACAAACAGTATCACCAGCTTTGCCTGCATATCTTTATTGAGTCCGTTTTCAACTCTTATTCTTCTGACTCTTTTAACTCTTTTTTCGCTTTTCAAAACAAATGCTCCTAGTTGATCGGAAGTTCCTTAAGCTGTCTTACGTAGTCGCTACCCTCATCAGATATTGTAACAACTTGTCCCGCTTTTGCATAGGTCATTCCCAATTCTTCTACGGCGATCTGTTTGATCTCTTCAAGATTTACGCTGCTCTCGATGCGCTCAAGCTCCTCGTCGTTTGTGAGTCTTAGATTGTTGAGCTCATTCTCCAGGTAAGCTACTCTCTTTATGCTTACCGTGAGTTCAGCCTGCATCTTTATATAGCTTGTAAGTGTAAGGCAAGCGATAACAACAGCCGCGCCAAGGAAAAGCACGTATCCCGGGCTCATTCTCTTTGCCTTTGCTCTGTTCCTTGCAACTCTGGCATCTACGGGCTTGTAAGGCTTGTTCATCTCCTTTATGAGATCTTCCTTGCGGACGGTATTGCCCTGCACGTATGTCCCTCTTAAATTTCTTGCTGTGTTCGCTCTGGTTGCCATCTTACACCTCTTTTTCAAAAATCCTTAATTTGGCACTCTTTGACCTTGTATTCTCCTCTCTCTCCCTTTGACTGGGTAATATCGGTTTTCTCGTTATTACCCTCCCCTTTGAAACATTGCCGCATACGCATACCGGAAAGCTTGGCGGACATGTGCACGGGTTTTCCTGCTTTTTCATCGCCGATTTCACTATCCGGTCTTCCAACGAATGGAATGTTATGATCACCAGTCTGCCTTTGTCGGCCAAAAGATCGATCATGTCATCCATGCTGTTCTTTAAGACTTCCAGTTCCCTGTTGCACTCTATCCTGATAGCCTGGAAGGTTTTCTTGGACGGATGTCCGTTAACCCTCATCTTTGCCGGTATCGCTGCCTTTATTATCTCGTTAAGTTCATAAGTCGTATTTATCGGCGACCCCTCTCTCGCCTTGACTATGTGCTTTGCGATATTCTGTGCGAAACCGTCTTCTCCGTAATCTCTTATTATCCTGAACAGCTCCTTTTCACTATAGCCGTTTACTATGTCTTTGGCTGTCAGACTCTGCCTTGTGTCCATTCTCATATCAAGCTGTGTATCATACTTGTATGAGAATCCTCTTTCTATTGTATCTAGCTGATATGAACTGACACCAAGGTCAAGCAGTATACCGTCAACCTTTTCGATTCCGAGTTCGTTTAAAATGGATCTAATGTTTTCGTAGTTACTGCGGACTATTGTGACATTTTCGAACTCTTTAAGTCTTTCTGTCGCGGCTTTTATGGCATCCTCATCCTGATCTATCCCTATCAGCCTTCCCTGCTCGTTCAGCCTTTTTGCTATCTCATAGGAATGCCCCGCTCCCCCGAGCGTTCCGTCAACATATATGCCGTTCGGTTTGATGTTCAGCCCTTCTATGCATTCATCAAGAAGTACCGATCTGTGTTCAAACTCCATATCCTATATTCCAAATCCGAGATTCAACATATGCTCAGCGATCTCATTAACGTCATCAAACTGTGCAGTTCTATCCCAGCGTCCCTTGCTCCATATCTCGACTCTTCCTCCGGCGCCTATCAGCACTACATCCTTTTCTAGTTCAGCGTATTCTCTTAACACCGACGGAAGAAGTATCCTTCCCTGCTTGTCTGTCTCTACCTCGGCTGCACCGGCAAGAAAGAATCTTACGAACGCTCTGGCTTCTTTGTTCGTGATCGGAAGCGTTTTCAGTTTTTCTTCAAACAGTGTCCATTCCTTCTCGTCATATACGAACAGACATCCGTCAAGTCCTTTGGTAACTACAAAATGTTCACCGAGAGCATCTCTGAACTTGGCAGGGACTATAACTCTGCCTTTAGGATCGATTGTGTGATTGTATTCTCCCATGAACATCGATAATCACCACTTTGTGTCACTAACATTCCACTTTCCACCACTTGCTACCATTTTATCTTATAAATTCAGTGATTTCAAGGCAAAAAAGCCGTTCATTGTGGCTGTTAAGATCGTTATCGAAGTCTATCCAAACAGCCTTGTCCATATTTTGTACGTAAAAAGAAAAGAGGCACAATATATTGTGTCTCTTTTCTAAACTCTATAAATCTTTTGTTAATATTTCATAAATCGAATATTAAAATTTCGTCATTTTGACTGTTTGCTTATACATTGAATCTGAACAGGATAACATCTCCGTCCTTAACAACATAATCCTTGCCTTCCATGCCCACCAGTCCCTTTTCTCTTGCGGCAGCAAGACTGCCCTGTTCTAAAAGGTCCTTATAGTTAACAACTTCGGCCTTGATAAAACCTCGCTCAAAATCTGTATGTATCTTTCCGGCAGCCTGAGGTGCCTTTGTTCCTATCTTTATAGTCCAGGCTCTGCACTCGTCTTCGCCTGCCGTCAAAAAGCTCATAAGGTTAAGGATACGGTAGCTTGCAGCTATCAGCTTATCCAGACCCGACTCCTTTAGGCCGAGATCTTCCAAAAACATAGCTTTTTCTTCATCGTCAAGCTCAGCTATCTCCTGTTCGATCTGTGCACAGATGACAAAGACCTCGCTGTTTTCTTCCTTTGCCATTTTCCGAACTGCCTGCACGTGCGGATTGCTCGCACCGTCATCGGCAAGATCATCCTCCGATACATTTGCAGCATATATCGTGGGTTTTGCTGTAAGAAGATTGTATGAATTAAACCATGCTATCTTATCCTCATCTTCAGACATCGGAAATGTTTTTGCCATGTTCCCTGACTCAAGATGCTCCTTGATCGCCATCAGCTGCTCGTATTCCTTTGCGACAGTCTTATCCATCTTGGCCTGCTTGGCAACTTTTGCGATCCTTCTGTCAAGTATCTCCATGTCAGAAAAGATAAGTTCATAATTGATAGTCTCTATATCTCTGGCAGGGTCAACGCTTCCGTCTACATGAACTACATTTGTATCCTCGAAGCATCTTACAACGTGAACTATGGCATCAACCTCACGAATATTTGCAAGAAACTGGTTGCCGAGTCCTTCTCCCTTGCTGGCACCCTTTACAAGTCCTGCTATATCAACAAATTCTATGACCGCAGGTGTTACCTTTTTTGTATTGTAAAGCTTTCCGAGCAGTTTTATCCTCTCATCAGG
>CADAPR010000023.1 GCA_902789785.1 uncultured Lachnospiraceae bacterium | reverse complement strand
TAAGATATGTTACTTCATAGCCGTGTTTTTCCAGAAACTGACATGTATGCAAAACGGCGTGATGCTCTATCTTTGTTGTTATGATATGATTGCCTTTTTCCTTTAATGCATCAGCGACTCCCTTTAAAGCCCAGTTGTCAGATTCGCTTCCGCCGCCCGTAAAGAGTATCTCTCTTTCCTTTGCACCTATTGTGGCTGCGATCTCTCCTCTGGCCTTTAGGACTTCATCAGCGATCTTTCCCGAAAATGTATATGCGCTTGAAGGATTTCCGTAAAATTCTGTAAAGTACGGGATCATTGAATCAAGCACTTCTTTTGCAACCTTTGTTGTGGCTGCATTGTCCATATATATGAATTTATCCATGGCAGATGCTCCTTTACCTACTATCTTGGTAGGTAATATATCATGCATCTACCTACCTTGTCAATAGGTTAATCCTTTCAACAGCTTCTTTGGTAGCTTCATGGTCACCGAAAGCGGTCAGTCTGAAGTATCCTTCACCGTGAGGTCCGAAGCCCACACCGGGTGTTCCTACGACTGCTGCCCTGTTAAGGAGCATGTCAAAGAATTCCCAGCTTGTCATCTGATCGGGAGTCTTAAGCCAGATATAGGGTGAGTTGATCGCACCGTATACTTCAAAGCCTAAATTTTTAAGACTCTCATATATATATGTCGCATTCCTCTTATAATATGCTATCTGCTCCTTTATCTGAGCCTGACCTATGTCTGAGTAAACTGCTTCTCCTGCGCGCTGTACTATATATGGAGCTCCGTTATACTTTGTTCCGTGTCTTCTTGCCCAGAGTGCGTTTAGCTTTGTTCCGCCTCTTATAAGCTCCTTGGGAACTACGGTGTAGCCGAGTCTTAAGCCCGTAAAGCCCGCATTCTTTGAAAATGATCTGAGCTCGATCGCACAGCTTTGGGCTCCGTCACACTCATAAATGCTGTGAGGGATGTTATCCTCGCTTATATAAGCTTCATATGCGGCATCATAGATGATGACAGCCCCCGTATGGTTTGCATGATCGACCCATTTCTGAAGCTCGTCCTTTGTTATTACTTCACCCGTGGGGTTGTTTGGGAAGCACAGATAGATGACATCCGCTTCTTTCTCGGGAATCTCGGGTGTAAAGTTGTTTTCCTTGGTACAAGGCATGTAAAGTACATCGGACCACTGGCCGTTTAATTCATCAAAGCTGCCTGTTCTTCCTGCCATAACGTTTGAATCTACATATACGGGATAGACCGGGTCACAAACTGCGATCACGTTGTCACGTGCAAATATCTCCTGGATGTTTCCGGAGTCTGACTTTGCTCCGTCGCTTACAAATATCTCATCGCTCTCTATCTTGCAGCCTAATGGTTCATAAACCTTTTTAACTATCGTATCCCTTAAAAAGTCATATCCAAGATCGGGTGCATAGCCCCTAAATGTATCCTTTCTTCCCATCTCGTCGACTGCACTGTGGAGTGCATCTGTAACGGCCGGTACAAGGGGAAGGGTAACATCTCCTATGCCGAGTCTTATTATCTTTTTATCAGGGTTGGCTTCACCAAATGCTTTTACTTTCTTTGCTATATCTGAAAAAAGGTAGCTTCCTCTCAGTTTCAGATAGTCTTCGTTGATCTTTAACATATTCCCTCCAATCAAAAAACAAGCGCCCCGAAACAGATGCATGCACATCTGTCTCAGAACGCCTTTGTCCTGCTTTATAAGTAGGTTATACAACAGGACAATCCTATATGCAAGTATTTTATAGGCAATTTAGAAATTTGAATAACCCATAAGGGATTCATCGACCTGTTTTGCGGCCTCTCTTCCCTCGGCTATGGCCCAGACAACAAGTGACTGTCCTCTGTGCATATCTCCCGCGGTAAATATCTTTTCGTTTGATGTCTTGTGAGAGCCAGTCTCAGTCTTTACATTTGTCCTTTCGTTGACATCCACCTTAAACTGCTCTGTCACATAGTTCTCGCTTCCAAGAAAGCCTGCAGCGATAAGTACAAGATCGGCCTTGAGCTCTTTTTCCGTTCCCTTTACGGGTACCATGTTCATTCGTCCACTTTCCTTGTCAAGGACTCTTTCAAGCTCGACAGTCTTAACGCCCTTAAGAGCACCTTTCTTATCCTTTATGAACTCTGTAACAGTAGTCTTGAATATTCTCGGATCCTTTCCGTAGCAGTAGATAGCTTCTTCCTGGCCGTAGTCGGTCTTTAAAACCTTGGGCCATTCGGGCCACGGGTTGTTATCTGCTCTGCACTCGGGTGCGGGAGGCATCATCTCTATCTGGGTAACATCTTCTGCCTTAAGTCTTATGCTTGTTCCGACACAGTCATTACCTGTATCGCCGCCGCCTATTACTATGACTCTCTTTCCTTCAAGGGAACCGAAGCTGAAATCCTTTGCGTTAATTACTTTTTCGCTGTCATAGTCATTATCCATGAGCTTTTTGCTCACTTCCTTTAAGAAGTCAACGGCAAAGTAGATGCCTTTGGCATCCCTTCCGGGTGCCTTTATGTCTCTGGGGTTTGATGCGCCGCAGCAAAGAACGACTCTGTCGTATTCCTTAAGTATCTCATCGGCGCTTATGTCCTTTCCGACATTTACGCCGCACTTAAATTCTATGCCGGCTTTTTCCATTAAGCTTATCCTTCGATCGATAGATCTCTTGTCAAGCTTCATATTCGGTATGCCGTATCTAAGAAGTCCGCCAGCCCTATCGCTTCTTTCAAATACGGTCACGCTGTGGCCTCTCTTATTTAAGAGCTGCGCTGTTGCAAGTCCTGAAGGGCCGCTTCCTATGACTGCTACCTTCTTTCCGGTTCTTACCTTTGGAATCTCTTCGGTAACAAGGTCATGTTCAAATGCATAATCGATGATGGCTGCCTCGTTATCCTTTGTGGCAACGGGTGCGCTGTGAAGTCCGCATGTGCAGGCTGCTTCACAAAGTGCGGGACATACTCTTGAGGTAAACTCGGGGAATGAGTGAGTCTTTGACAGTCTTATATATGCCTGTTCCCAGTTGCCCTTATAAACGAGTTCGTTTGTTTCGGGTACGAGGTTATGCAGCGGACATCCGCTTGCCATTCCCGAGATCATCACTCCCGCCTGACAGAAGGGTATGCCACAGTCCATGCATCTTGCTCCCTGGAGCATCTGATCGTTTCTCTCAAGGGGTGTATGGAACTCGTTAAAGTTCTTTATCCTCTCTTCAGGCTTAACTGCGATGGAGTCTTTTCTTTCATAATCCAAAAATCCTGTAGGCTTTCCCATTATCTGTCACCTCCTTTCGAGGTTGCTGCATAGAACGCATCTATCTGCGCCTCCTCGAGGCTTAGGCCCCGTTCGATGAATTCCTCCGTATACTGCATTATCTTCTTATAGTCTGCAGGTATTATCTTCTTAAACTTTCCAAGGTAGTTATCAAAATCATCAAGGACTGCTTTTGCCTTGTTAGAGCCTGTATACTGTACATGCTTCTTAAGCAGATTTCTTAATTCCTCTTTATCAGCCTTATGCTCAACCTTTTCCATGAGGACCATTTCCTTGTTGAGGTTTCTATAGAGCATGTTGTGCTCGTCAAGGACATAAGCTATACCGCCGCTCATGCCGGCTGCAAAGTTCTTTCCTGTGCTTCCGAGGATGACCGCAACACCGCCTGTCATGTATTCGCAGCCGTGTTCACCGACGCCTTCCACAACGGTCTTGGCACCTGAGTTTCTTACACAGAATCTCTCGCCTGCCATTCCTGCGATATATGCTTCACCGCTTGTTGCACCGTAGAGAGCTACATTACCTACTATGATGTTGTTCTCCGCATCATAGGCTGCATCCTTTGGTGCCTTGATTATAAGTTTTCCGCCGGATAAGCCTTTTCCGAAGTAGTCATTACTATCACCGGTAAGATCAAGGGTAAGTCCCGAAGGAATGAATGCACCGAAGCTCTGTCCGCCTGCACCCTTGCAATCGATCACTATGCTGTCTTCCTTGAGTCCCTCGTGGTGAGCTCTTGTAATCTCGGCTCCGATAAGAGTACCGAATGCCCTGTCTATGTTTTCTACTTCTACGGATAGTTTTGCTTTCTTTGAACCTGTTATGGCTTCCCTAAGAGTTTTGTCACTGTCAAGAAGCTTCTGATCCTTCTTGTTATAAAGTTCAAAGTCATATATGGCATTTGGATCAAATGTATTGCTTCCCTCAGTTGGAGGAGTGATTATCCTGTCAAGCTCTATCTTTGATTCAATGCCGCTTAGGCCTTCCTTTTTCTTTATAAGATCTATCCTGCCGACAAGCTCATCTACTTTTCTTACACCGAGTTTTGCCATGTATTCACGAAGCTCCTCAGCGATGAATCTCATGAAGTTAACAACATACTCGGGCTTTCCGATAAATCTCTTTCTAAGCTCGGGGTTTTGAGTCGCAACACCCATAGGACAGGTATCTAAGTTGCAGACTCTCATCATAACGCAACCCAGTGTTACAAGTGGAGCAGTTGCAAAACCGAATTCCTCTGCACCAAGGATGGCAGCTATCGCTACATCCCTGCCACTCATGAGTTTTCCGTCTGTCTCTATGACAACTCTGCTTCTTAAGCCGTTCTGCTTTAAAGTCTGATGAGTCTCAGCAAGACCAAGCTCCCATGGAAGACCTGCGTTATGTATTGAGCTTAAGGGTGCTGCACCTGTTCCTCCGTCATAGCCTGATATAAGGATTACGCCAGCACCGGCCTTTGCAACACCGGCTGCTATCGTTCCGACACCTGCCTCGGAAACAAGCTTTACAGAGATACGTGCATCCTTGTTTGCATTCTTAAGGTCATAGATTAGCTGAGCCAGATCCTCGATGGAATATATATCATGGTGAGGAGGAGGAGATATAAGGCTTACACCGGGTGTTGAATGTCTTGTCTTTGCTATCCAGGGATAAACCTTTTTACCCGGGAGATGACCTCCTTCACCGGGCTTTGCTCCCTGAGCCATCTTTATCTGTATCTCTCTTGCACTTACAAGATATCTGCTCGTTACACCGAATCTTCCGCTTGCTACCTGCTTTATCGCAGAGCTTCTGTCATGATCGGTGCCTGCGCTCTCAAGTCTTTCATCGCTCTCTCCGCCTTCACCGGAATTTGACTTACCCTTAAGTCTGTTCATGGCAATGGCAAGAGCTTCATGAGCTTCCTCGGATATTGAGCCGTATGACATCGCACCTGTCTTGAATCTCTTTACGATTTCATCTACGCTCTCTACTTCCTCGATTGGAACTCCTTTTTTAGGATATTCAAAGTCCATAAGGTTTCTTATATATCCTGTCTGCTCAGAGTCTATCATCTGTGTATACTGTTTGAATTTCTCATAGCTTCCCTCGCGTGTTGCAAGCTGGAGCATATGTATGGTCTGGGGATTGTATCTGTGTGCCTCTCCCTGTGAACGCATCTTGTGTCTGCCGATCGAATCGATCGTCATATCTGTAGCAAGACCAAGCGGATCGAATGCCTTTGAGTGCTGTCTGTCGGTATTGGCTGCTATATCCTCCAAGGTGATACCGCCTATACGTGATACGGTACCCGTAAAGTACTTGTCTATAACAGACTTTGAAATACCTACAGCTTCAAAGATCCTGCTTCCTCTGTATGACTGGATGGTGCTTATACCCATCTTTGATGCGATCTTTACGATGCCCTGGATGACTGCATTGTCATAATCATCACATGCTGCATAGTAATCCTTGTCAAGTATTCCCTCTTCGATCAGACGCATTACCGATGCATGCGCAAGGTAGGGATTAACGGCACTTGCACCGAATCCCAGGAGTGTTGCGAAATGGTGTACCTCTCTCGGTTCGCCTGATTCAAGGATAAGAGACATAGCAGTGCACTTCTTAGTCCTTACCAGGTGATTGTGTACAGCCGCCACAGCAAGAAGTGAAGGTATGGCTACGTGGTTTTCGTCAACACCCCTGTCGGAGAGAATAAGTATGGTTGCGCCGTCCTTGTATGCTCGGTCAACTTCGACGCAAAGGTGATCAATAGCTCTCTCAAGAGGAGTGCTCTTGTAAAAGAGCATTGACACTTTCTCAACTTTAAGTCCCGGCTTGTTTAGCTGGGATATCTTTAACAGATCAAGGTCTGATAATATCGGATTCTTTATCTTTAGTACTTCGCAGTTTTCAGGCTTTTCCTCCAGGAGATTACCGTTTTTTCCGACATAGATCGTTGTAGCGGTCACTATCTTTTCTCTAACCGCATCGATCGGAGGATTGGTCACCTGGGCAAAGAGCTGCTTGAAATAGTAAAACAGAGGCTGATACTGTTTTGAAAGCACTGCAAGGGGAGTATCTATACCCATGGCTCCTATGTGCTCGCTGCCGTTAAGGGCCATGTTGCAGATCTGTTCCTTGTAATCCTCGTATGTATATCCGAATGACTTCTGAAGTCTTATGAGCTCGTCAGGCTCGTATTTTTTGATCTTTTCATTCGGTATCTTTATATCATGCAGGTTTATAAGGTTGGAATCTAACCATTCACCATACGGCTCCCTGCTCGCATAACGCTGCTTAAGCTCTGAATCAAGGATTACCGCACCCTGCTTTGTATCAACAAGGAGCATCTTTCCGGGATGAAGTCTTTCCTTTTTAAGGATGTGCTTTTCATCTACCTTTAGAGCGCCGACTTCTGAAGAAATGATGACTCTTCCGTCATCCATGACATAGTATCTTGAAGGTCTGAGACCGTTTCTGTCTAATATCGCACCTAAAACATCACCGTCTGAGAAAAGAACGGATGCGGGACCGTCCCAGGGCTCCATCATGGTAGCGTAGTACTGGTAGAAGTCTCTCTCTTCCTGGGAGATAGTATCATTGTGCTCCCAGGGCTCGGGGATTAATACCATTGCTGCAAGAGCGGGATCCATTCCGCCCATGATCATGAATTCAAGAGCATTGTCAAGCATTGCGGAATCGCTGCCTTCAGCTGAGATGATGGGAAGTACCTTTGTAAGATCCTCTGCTGAAAAGAGGCTTGTTGCTATGGTTTCTTCTCTGGCAAGCATCTTGTCGACATTTCCCTTTATGGTATTTATCTCGCCGTTATGTACAACCAGTCTGTTGGGATGAGCTCTTAACCAGCTGGGATTTGTATTAGTTGAAAATCTTGAATGAACAAGAGCGATGGCAGATTCAAAATCCTTATCCTGAAGGTCTGCAAAGAATGTTCTTAGCTGGCTTACCAGAAACATGCCCTTGTAGACTATCGTTCTTCCTGAAAGAGAAGGCACATATGTGTTTTCGTTGCTCTGTTCAAATACTCTTCTTACGATGTAGAGCTTTCTGTCAAAAGCAAGGTCATCGCTTATGGTCGCGGGTCTTTTGATAAATCCCTGATAGATATCGGGGCAGCTCTCCAGTGCCTTTTTACCCAGAACCTTTTCAAATGTCGCAACTTTTCTCCAGCCGAGAAATTTAAGGCCTTCCTTTTCAACTATGACCTCAAACATCTTCATCGCCTGGCTTCTCTTTAATTCGTTGCTTGGAAAGAAGAACATGCCTACGCCGTATTCTCTTTCATTTCCGATGGCGATATTTAGTTCACTGCATACTTTCTTAAAGTATTTATGGGGTATCTGAGTGAGTATGCCGACACCGTCTCCTGTCTTTCCTTCTCCGTCCTTGCCGGCTCTGTGTTCCAGATTCTCGACGATCTTTAAAGCATCGTCGACTATTGAATGGCTCTTTTTGCCATGTATGTTGATAACGGCGCCTATACCGCAGTTATCATGTTCGAATTGTGATTCATATAAAGTCCTTGATACTTGCATATATATTCCTTTCTATCGGGTCCCTTTCATGATAAGGGCCGCTTCGATAAGTCCTTTGAATAAAGGATGAGGTTCATCGGGTCTTGATCTGAATTCCGGATGTGCCTGTGTGGCTACAAAGAACGGATGATCCTTAAGCTCTATCATCTCTACTATGTATCCGTCAGGCGATGTTCCGGAAAGTATCATTCCGCTTCCTGTCAGAATGTCTCGGTACTCGTTGTTTACCTCATATCTGTGTCTGTGTCGTTCGCTTATGTCCTCTTTCTTATAAAGCCTGTAAGCGATCGTATCTTTTTTCAGTCTGCACGGATATGCTCCGAGTCTGAGTGTACCTCCGATGTCCTCTATGCCTTCCTTGTCAGGCAGTATACAGATGACGGGGTTTTTTGTATCCGGTGTAAACTCCGTGCTGTCGGCATCTTTTAGTCCGCAAACATTCTTTGCAAACTCGACTATGGCCAGTTGCATGCCCAGACATAGTCCGAGGTAGGGGATGTTGTTTTCTCTCGCATATTTGGCTGCGAGGATCTTTCCCTCTGTACCTCTGTGGCCGAAACCTCCGGGAACCAGTATCCCGTCGACATCCTTGAATGTCTCCTGTGTATTGTCTTCATTTATGAGCTCTGAATCTATCCACTTGATGTTAACCTCTGCGTGGTTTGCGATGCCTCCGTGTTTAAGGGATTCTACTACGCTTAGATACGCATCATGAAGCTCAACATATTTTCCTACAAGTGCTATGGTCACCTGATCGGTAGGATTGTGGAAATCCTCAACCATCTTCTTCCACTGAGTAAGATCAGGTTCGGGACAGTTTATCTTAAGGCATTCACAAACCGCCTGAGCAAGATGCTCGTTTTCCAGCATCAGAGGCACTTCATACAGTGAAGGGGCATCGAGGTTTTGCAGCACATGCTCTTTTTTAACGTTGCAAAACAGTGCGATCTTTTCTCTCATATGATCATCGATCGGATAATCGGATCTGCACACTAAGATGTCGGGCCATATGCCCATGCTCTGCAGGCTCTTGACACTCATCTGAGTGGGTTTTGTCTTCATCTCGCCTGAAGCCTTCAGATAAGGAATGAGAGTTACCTGAATGATTATCGCATTGTCTCTTCCAACCTCGGCCTGAAACTGTCTTATCGCTTCCAGGAAGGGCTGGCTTTCGATATCTCCGACGGTTCCGCCTATCTCTATGATCGAGATCGTTTCCTCGTCATCGCTCTTTGCCTTGTATATCCTGTCCTTTATCTCGTTTGTGATATGAGGTATTACCTGGACGGTACCTCCGCCGTAGTCTCCGTGTCTTTCCTTGTTTAACACCGACCAGTAAATCTTTCCCGTTGTAACGTTTGAGTTATAATCGAGGTTCTCGTTTATGAATCTCTCATAGTGACCAAGATCAAGATCTGTTTCCGTTCCGTCATCGGTAACAAAGACCTCGCCGTGCTGGATGGGGTTCATGGTACCGGGATCCACGTTGATGTACGGATCGAATTTCTGCATGGTCACATGATAGCCTCTGGCTTTTAAAAGTCTTCCGAGGGAGGCTGCAGTTATTCCCTTTCCAAGTCCGGAAACAACGCCTCCTGTAACAAATACATACTTAACCATATTTATTCCCCGCTTGCTCCGTAGTTTGAAAGTACTCTTGCACTTGGATCGTTTACATTGCATCCTTCCCAGTTCTTGTTAGGCATCCAGAAGTCTGCGATCATATGTGCCTGACCCGGGTAGTACTTTTCAAATATCTGTCTGTATAAAAGAGATTCCTTTGTAAAAGGTGTGGCAAAATCATACTTTTTGATCTCTTCTTCAAACTGCTCATCACTGTAAACTTCCTCTGCGTATTCCTTTAAGTGATCTACCATTGAATGGCCTACCGCATCGGAAAAGGCTGCCTTTTCACGCATTAAGATGTCATAGGGAAGATAGTCGCCTTCAAAAGCATGTCTTAAGAGGTATTTACCCTTGTTGTACTTGTTCATCTTCATCTCGGGATCTATGCTCATTACGTAGCTTGCAAAATCAAGATCACCGAAAGGAACTCTTGCTTCCATTGAGTTAGATGAGATACATCTGTCTGCACGAAGCACGTCATACATGTAAAGCTCTCTTATACGCTTTGCTGCTTCTTCCTGGAAGCTTGCTGCATCAGGAGCAAAGTCTGTGTACTTGTATCCGAAAAGCTCGTCTGATATCTCGCCTGTCATCAGAACCCTTATATCAGTCTGTTCATGAATGGCCTTGCAGATAAGGTACATTCCCATGCTGGCTCTTATAGTCGTGATATCATATGTTCCTAGGATCGATATGACCTCTTCAAGAGAATTGATCACATCGTCCCTTGTTATTATTATCTCCTTGTGGTCGCTTCCTATATGATCAGCGACCTCCTTTGCATACTTAAGATCGATCGCATCGGTGTTCATTCCGATAGCGAATGTCTTTATGGGCTTGTTTAGTATCTTTGCTGAAACAGCACATACGAGTGAGCTGTCAAGACCGCCGCTGAGTAAGAATCCGAGCGGTGCATCTGCATCAAGTCTCTTTTCTATTCCTGCAACGAGCTTGTCATGGATGTTCTTGCATACCGTTTCGATATCATCCTTAACAACTTCCTTAACCTTAGTCATATCCCTGTAGCATACAAACTTACCGTCCGCATAGTAGTGTCCGGGCGGGAAGGCCTTCACTTCACCTACAAGTCCCACAAGGTTTTTTGCTTCGCTGGCAAACATTATCTCGCCTGCGTCAGTATGACCGTAGAATAACGGTCTTATGCCAATCGGATCCCTTGCTGCTACAAGATCATCCTTTTTGGCATCATATATGATACATGCATACTCGGCATCGAGCATTGCAAACATTTCCGTTCCGTATTTTTCATACATTGGAAGGAGTATCTCGCAGTCGGAATCGCTTGCGAATGTATATTCCTTCTCAAGTTCTTTTTTCAGTTTTCTGAATCCGTAGACTTCTCCGTTGCAGACAATCGCGTTGTTATTAAGTTCGAATGGCTGCATTCCTTCCAGTGAAAGTCCCATGATCGCAAGTCTCTCAAACCCCAGTGTTACATCACCGTACTGTCTGATACGCTGCATATCGGGACCTCTGGATGTCGTTTTGTCGAAGTGCTGCTTGAATTTGTCTAACGCAACACTTCCTCCCTTATATCCCATGATCGAGCACATATCTTATTCCTCCTAAACCGGTTTATTATAAACATCTTCAAGCCGAGCCGCCCTTTTGGACGCCCCGGCATTGAAGCTATGTTTTTCTTTTAAATGTTATTCAACATCCTGAAGAGCATCGTAATCCTCTTCACCTGTTCTGATCTTAACGACCTTTTCAACAGGATATACAAATATCTTTCCGTCTCCGATATGTCCTGTGAAAAGCGCTTTCTTTGCCGCATCTATGACTGCCTGTACAGGTATCTTGCTTACGACTACTTCTACCTTCACCTTAGGAAGCAGTGTAGCATCGACTTCAACACCTCTGTACTTCTCGCCGGCACCCTTCTGTATGCCGCATCCCATAACCTGTGTTACCGTCATACCGGTCACACCGAGTTCGTTCATTGCTTTTCTTAATGTGTCATATCTAGACAGCCTTGAGATGATAACAACCTTGCTTATACCTGTTGCAGGGAATGCGTTTACAACCTTTACTGCCGCATCCTTTGCTGCTTCGCTCGCCTCTTCGTATACATCCGAACCAAGGCTTGTGTTCTCGTTGACATCCATTGTCATTGTGTTTGAGATATCCATTATGCTGAAGCCTGCATAAGCACTTGTAAGACCGTGTTCTGTTCTGTCAAGACCGATGATCTCCTCTTCCTCTGATACTCTGAGGCCGTTGAATTTCTTTATCAGAGAGTAGGTAATGATGATCGTTACTACTGTCCATGCGATAGTAACTGCCATACCGCCAAGCTGTTTAACAAGCTGTGTAAATCCGCCGCCGTAGAAAAGTCCTTCGTTAATGCCTGCGAGTGCAAAACCGGGAGCTGTTTCTGTTGCAAAGAGTCCGACTGCTATCGTACCCCAGATACCGTTGAACATATGAACCGCAACGGCACCGACGGGATCGTCTACGTGTACTACGTTATCTGTGAACCATACACCGAATACTACCAAGAGTCCTGCTACAACACCGATGATGGCTGCGCCTGCACAGTCTGTTACGTCACAGGGAGCTGTGATTGCTACAAGACCTGCAAGGGAAGCGTTCAAACACATTGAAACATCGGGCTTGCCGTATTTGACCCATGTGAAGATCATACATACTACTGTTGCTACTGCAGGTGCTACTGTTGTTGTTAAGAATACCGAACCGAGTGTCTCAACATCTGTTGCTGCCGCACCGTTGAATCCGTACCAGCCAAGCCAGAGGATGAAAACACCGAGTGCTGCGACTACCAGGTTGTGACCGGGGAATGCGTTAACCTTTGTAACCTTGCCGTCTTTGTCCTTAACGAACTTACCGATTCTGGGACCGAGCATCCAGGCACCGATCAGGGCACAGATACCGCCGACCATATGGATACATGTTGAACCGGCGTAATCGTGGAATCCCCATTCAGCTAAGAATCCGCCGCCCCATGTCCAGTGAGCCTCTATCGGATAGATGATGGCTGATATAACTGCTGAGTAGATGCAGTATGAAGAAAACTTTGTTCTTTCAGCCATTGATCCTGAAACGATGGTCGCTGTTGTTGCACAGAACACAAGGTTGAATACAAAAGCCGAATAATCAAAACTGCCGTATGAACTGAATACATCAAATGAAAACTTTCCGGCAAATCCGCCAAACATGTTTTCGCCGAGCATCAAGGATGCACCGCAGATGAACCACATCACTGTACCTATACAGAAGTCCATCAGGTTCTTCATTATGATATTTCCTGAGTTCTTTGCTCTGGTGAAGCCCGCTTCGCACATCGCGAATCCGGCCTGCATCCAGAAGACCAGTGCGGCACCTATCAAGAACCACACACCATACACTTCGCTATGGATAGCTTCTAAAATCTCTGTCGTCATAATAATCACTCCTCATTTTTTGATATTGAAAAAGGCACGTTCCCCGCGGAACGCGCCTTTGCGTAAGTCTTAATATATAGATCTGTTTATACATAGAACAGCATCTGTTCGTATGTAGGATAAGGAAGATATCCTTCAGGGATCAGAGGCTCTGCCTGATCGGCGTATTTTCTGATCTCTTCCATGTCAGCAATAACTGTATCATGATAGAACTTAGCCTGGTTGATATCTGCTTCCATTGCCTCTGCAGCTGCAACATCCTTTGCAAGCTTCTCTGTTGCCTTAATGACATCCTCATAGTAGCTTGAGAGCTTCTTGATCAGTTCTGTCTGAGTTGATACAGCAGGATCGATTCCAAGCTGTTTCTTAGACAGTGCAGACTGTGTAAGCTCGTCGATGTATTTCATGAGAGCCGGTGCAAACTGCTTGAGTACCATATCCTCAAGTGTGAGAGCCTCGATATGGATCGTCTTTGTATAGTTCTCTATCCTTATCTCGTATCTTGATTCAAGCTCTGTCTCTGAGTAGATGTGATGCTTTGCAAACAGCTTCTTGTTCTTTTCTGCTATGAGTGCAGGCATTGCATCGGGTGTAGACTTGAGATTGAACAGTCCTCTCTTTTCTGCTTCGTCAACCCATTCCTGAGTATAACCGTTGCCGTTAAAGATTACTCTCTTATGCTTTATTATCGTATCCTTTACGAGTTTGTGGATCGCTTCATCAAGCTTATCCTTCGGGACATCCTTAAGCTGTTCGTAGAAGATGCTTAATGACTCTGCAACAGCTGTATTTAACATGATGTTCGGTCCTGCTACCGAAACCGAAGAACCTAAGGATCTAAACTCAAACTTGTTTCCTGTGAAAGCAAACGGTGATGTACGGTTTCTGTCCGTGGTATCCTTTGTGAAATGGGGAAGAACCTGAGCTCCGGTCTCCATCAGCACCTTTTCTACCTTGCCGAAGTACTCATCCTTTTCGATGGCTTCGATCACACCCGTAAGCTCTTCTCCAAGAAACATTGAGATGATAGCCGGAGGAGCTTCGTTTGCTCCGAGTCTGTGATCGTTTCCAGCACTTGCAACAGATAATCTCAACAGATCTGCATAATCATCGACTGCCTGGATGACAGCTGACAGAAAGATAAGAAACTGTGTATTGTCTGCAGGTGTCTTTCCGGGATTAAGAAGGTTTTCTCCTGTATTGGTCGTAAGCGACCAGTTGTTGTGCTTTCCTGAACCGTTTATCCCTGCAAAGGGCTTCTCATGAAGCAGGCACATATATCCGTGCTTTTCAGCTACCTTCTTCATTATCTCCATCGTAAGCTGGTTATGATCTACAGCTACGTTTGTCGTATCAAATACCGGTGCAAGCTCATGCTGGCAGGGGGCAACTTCGTTATGCTTTGTCTTTGCGGGGATACCAAGCTTCCACAGCTCCTCGTCAAGATCATGCATGTATGCCGCAACCCTGGGCTTTAGATTTCCGAAGTAGTGATCATCCATCTCCTGACCTTTGGGAGCAGGGGCTCCTAAAAGTGTTCTTCCGGTAAAGATCAGATCCTTTCTTCTCTTGTAATCCTTTTTGTCTATCAGGAAGTATTCCTGTTCGGGTCCTACAGTGGTAAGTACGTTTGTTACGTCTTCCTTGCCAAGAAGCTTTAAGATCTTAACCGCTTCCTTGCTGATCGCATCCATCGATCTTAAGAGTGGAGTCTTTTTATCAAGTGCCTCTCCGCTGTATGAGCAGAATGCTGTAGGAATGTATAACGTCTTGTCCTTAATGAATGCCGGGCTTGTAGGATCCCATGCGGTATATCCTCTTGCCTCGAATGTTGCTCTTATTCCTCCTGAAGGAAAGCTTGATGCATCGGGCTCGCCCTTTACCAGTTCCTTGCCGGAGAAATCCATTATGACTTCGCCGTTTTCAACGGGGCAGATGAAGCTGTCATGCTTTTCTGCAGTGTAACCTGTCATCGGCTGGAACCAGTGAGTGAAGTGTGTTGCTCCGTTCTCCACTGCCCATTCCTTCATTGCGACCGCTACCGCATTTGCTACATCGAGTTCAAGGTGGGTATTATTATCGATCGTCTTCCTCAGTGCCTTGTACATGTCTTTCGGAAGTTTTTCTCTCATGATCTTATCGCTGAATACAAGACTTCCGAAAAGTTCAGGGATTGTGCTTTCCATTGTTTTCCTCCTTTTCTTTTGGTCTTTATATCCGGATCCGCGCCACCCGAATCAAAACCGTTTTGCTTAAAGTTACTTTAAAAGAAAAGGGCGCTTCGACCAGCTGGTCAAAGCGCCTTTGCTTTTATGTGTCGTACTATACTCTTTTAAAAATTACTTGTCAACAACTTTTTTAAAATTTTTAAAAAATCGTTGAAACCTTTATCGTCTGCTCCTCGAGTACATCGAGAAGTACCGCAACGGTATCAAGGCTTGTGAACATCGTGACATTGTTTTCTATCGC
>CADAPR010000022.1 GCA_902789785.1 uncultured Lachnospiraceae bacterium | reverse complement strand
CCCTGAGCTGCCATCAGCGCTGCCATGCCGACAGCCTGTGTCATGATGGTCTTTCCGCCTCTGTTGGGGCCAGTGAGGATATAGATCTTCTCGTTTTTATCAAACGAGATATCGTTTTTTACTATTTCATCGGATTCATTCACAAGTCTCAGATTATAGATCTGATCCATCTTTACATGATCAAGATCATGCGAGATCTTGGGAAAGCTGACAGGAAGATCCTTTTTAATGAGCTCGGCTCCGAATTCGGCTATCTGAAGATAGAAATTCAGATCGTCACAGATATCAACCAAAAAATAACCTTTGAAATCTATGTGTTCTCTGAGCGCTTTCTTGTACTTTCTTACAGCTTTTGAAAGCTCCTTTTCGATATCGTTTGTCAGATACTTCATGGTGGGAGAAGGGTATCTGTATGTTATATCGCGCTGGGCTGCAACAGATGCCGCCATGTCCCTGAATATCATCCTTGACCTGTAGGAAACGGTATTCATGCTAACCATGATCACTTCCTCGGGATACAGCTCGGAATCAAGATTTATGCCGATAGTCACGCTCTTTAGCGTGGAGATATCGGTTTTCATATCAGTGACAAACTTTTTTACTTCCGTTAGACGATCCGTTTTAATTGCTTCCGATAGAAGAGAAGAGATGTCCTTAAGACCGCGCGCACTGAATGAAGTGCGTTCAAATAAAGCCGATAATTCCTCGACTGTCTGGATATAGATATCCATCTCTTCCATGTATTCGATCATATCCCATATCGATGTCTTCTTTACGGCATTAAAATGATTATGCATGCGATATTCTCTTAATACGCGTATCTTTTTAAGTATCGTCTTAAGAGAGGATCTGAAGTCTTCATCTGAAAGAAAATCCTTGATGATCTCCTGACGGTATAAGATCGTATCATCATCATTTGTAAGAGTGGAGAGTACGTCCCCGGAAAATGCTTTTTCTGAATCGTTTGCTGAAAACATATCGATGATCTCATCAAGAGCAAGATCCTTGATCGTGTCTTCAGACAGTTTTTTCAAATTTTCTTTTCCATTTGGATACAGTATATTCATATGACTCCTGACGTTATACATTTCTCTTTTTAATCATTCTGACTATTGAAACCGGTGTGCCAAGATTCCATTGTTTTTTGCAACCGTCAAATTCGAAACCATATCTGTGATAAAAATTTATTGCTCGCTCATTTTTTTCAAACACCCACAAAAATACAGTATTGTATTTACTGAGTCTGGAAAAAGCTTCATTCATCAGTCTATACCCTATTTTTCTGCCATAGTACTCTGAAAGGACATAAATAGCTACAACTTCTCCTGCATTGATCAGGTCTTCATCTCTTGATGGACCATATACTGCAAAGCCAACTACTTTATCTTTATCCTTGGCTATAAGAGTATTCTGGGGAAACTGTCTGGCACGAGCTGTTGTAGCATCTACAGTCATCGTATCAAGATATCTGTCAGAGACGATACCTCTGTAAGCTTCCTGCCATGAGGTACAATGCACATAACCCCTTCCGCACAGTTCCTCATCAGTTTCGGCGAGTTTAATGCATATAGGATCATTATTTTTTGATGCAGCAGCCGAAATCTCTTTCACCATATATCCGCAGGTAAAAGGGAAGAAATCAAATTTCTTTGTTCCGGTATGAGTGAAACCATTCTGTTCATACCAGTTTCTAAGCCGTTTGTTTTCTTCAACAATTCCAATATTTACGCGCTTGCATCCATGAGTATCTGCAGTTTCAAATGCATGTTTTAGTAATTTCTTGCCTATACCACCGTGTCTGTATTCGGGAAGAACTGCAAGATTATTTAACTCGCATTCATTGTTATCCTGCATCAGCAATGAGTAGTAGCCGCATATAACAGAGTTCTGTTCATAAACAAACATCAGGCGTGGCTCGTTATCCATCTGCCAGTACAGGCGTTCTTCACAAGTTGAAAACGCCGTGAAGCCAGGCGCATTTTCTGCTGTGAATCCGAATTCATCAGCTACGGTTTTAAAGCTTCTTCTTATAATATCTACACATATCGGGATCTCGTCCCTTTTGATTTCCCTGATCATTTTTTATCCCCGGAGATTCTTTTACATCATTTTTACAGTACATAATGCTTAAATATCTGATGAGTTTAGTACATTTCCTTGCGTATTTTTCTCATCCGTGACCATACATTATCACCGTAGTTGCTAAGCAGCACGGATATCATGCCGTTATTGGGGTTATACTCTGATATCGCGCTTACTCCGTCGTCAACTCCCTGCATATATACATAGTCCTGGCCATCAGGATTATCGATGATCCAGACTCCGAAGCCATAATATCCTTCTTCAGGATCTAACCCGTCTCCACTCTGTTTTGAAAACATCTGCCTTACTGTTTCTCTGGAAAGGAGTTTATGATTTATAAGACCATTCCAGAACTTTACGATATCTTCTACTGTAACAAAAGCGCCTCCGTCACCTGTACCCTTTGCACCGACAGAGTATATATTCGTCCGGTAATCATCGGTATCGGGGCAGTAGATATAGCTGTTTGCACATTTGGCGGGCAATTTGTCAAAAGAATAGTATCCTGTATAACTCATTTCGCATCTGTCAAAAACATTCTGCTTAAGATAAACATCAAAATCCATGCCTGTGATCTTTTCGATGATCATCGCTAGCAATATATACCCTGAATTATTGTACTGAAACTTCTCGCCTCTTTTGTACATCATCGGCTTGTCAATAAAAAGGGCAAGCATATCTTCGTTTCGCCTGATCCTGTAATTGGGATGATCAAGCCACAATGCTTCATAATCATCCATAACAGATTCGTCAAAATAATCCGGAACTCCGGAGGTATGAGTCAAAAGCTGTCTCACCGTAACATCGGGATCAATGCTTTTTAGATCAAAATCCATGATCGTACCGATGGTATCATCTAGTTTCAGTTTGCCTGCTTCGATCAGCTGAAGGATGCCCACGGCAACAAAAGTCTTGCCCATGGATGCAGATGCAAATCTTGTTTCAAACGTGTTCGGTATCTCATTAGCAAGGTCCGCAAATCCGCCGCTGTAATCAAGCAAAATTTCTTGTACTTTTACTATATAGGCATTGCCTCTAAAGTTTTTGTCGATCTCAAATCCCATACTATAAATCTCCCCAAAACAAGTCCATTTCTTTCATTAACTTGATTATATGAAATTACGTGCACGTTCATATATCAAGAAAGTCATATTAATGTTATAATTATCATATCCAGGAAAGGACATGACAATGAACAGATATGATGAAGCAAGGATAGATCCGGATGAGATCAGAAATCTTTTATTTGAAAATGCGGACAGGGGATATATACATCCGACTCATAAGGAGGATATGCTCAGATATCATTATCTAAAGCAGGGTGATATGAGAGCGGTTGAAGAAGCATACAGGACAATGGACGACAGCATGCAGGGCAAGCTTTCTGCTGATCCTTTAAGGAATGCAAAGTATCTGTTTGTTGTCTCTACGTCACTTGCATCAAGATTTGCGGTAGAGGCCGGAGTCCCTCTTGAGACAGCCTATGCGATAAGCGACCTGTATATACAGAGAGCGGATGAACTGGAAAACATCAGTGAGATCAGGAATCTGCTAAAAGGCCTGTACAGGACATATGTCGATGAGGTGAACAAGGTAAAGAAAAAGAGCACTCATTCAAAATCGGTCATGCTATGCCTTAACTATATCGATTCACATTTCAATGAAAAGATAACTGTTGAAGAGCTGGCGGAGTATGTTAAGCTCAATCCGAGATATCTGACTGCTCTGTTTAAGAAGGAGATCGGAAAGACGATCACGGAGTATATTACTACGATGAGAGTAGAAGTAGCTCAGAGTCTTCTTGCAAGAACCGAATATACATATGCTCAGATAGCATATTCTCTGGCTTTCTGTTCACAGAGTCACTTTTCGAAAGTGTTCAGAGAGCATACAGGATATACACCAAGACAGTACAGAACCAGGTTTTACGATATTAATATATCCAGAGAATAGATCATAACCCTATTGAATTATGTAAACCAAAGCATGGAAATAAAAATTTCATTTAAGGGCGGTTTATTTTAATAGGGGTTGACTTTTTTACTACAAGTGTATATATTGAATATATACAATATCAAACAATGGTGAATAAGTGCACATATTCATCGTTGTATTTTGCGCAAAGGATTGATATATGGACATTATTATTTCAAACAGTTCGGGAGTAGCTCTCTACGAACAGATTGAGGAACAGATCAAAAGCCAGATCATGACGGGAGAACTTGCAGAGGGCGATGCCCTGCCGTCAATGAGAGTACTGGCTAAAGATCTTAAGATCAGCATCATCACTACAAAAAGAGCATATGAGGATCTTGAACGGGACGGCTTTATATATTCGGTTACGGGAAAGGGCAGTTTTGTAAAAGGGATCAACGGCGACATCGTAAAGGAAAACATGAAATTTGCGATACAGGAGCTGTTGGAAAGCGCAGTAGACAAAGCAATCCTGGGAAAGGTGTCTTTGGATGAGATGAGTGAGATGTTAAAACTTCTGTATGAAGATAAGAGTATGTAAGAGGAAGAATAATGGATGATTCATATGTTATAGAACTTAAAAATGTTAAGAAGGATTACGGTGATTTTGTCCTTGATAACATAAGTTTCAGTGTGCCGACGGGTTCTGTCTGCGGCTTCATTGGACAAAATGGCGCCGGAAAGACAACAACCATTCAGATCATACTGGATGCGATAAAAAGAGACGGAGGAGAGGTCTATGTATTTGGAAAGAACATAGACGAAGGCATGGCAGAATTAAAGGAAGATATCGGAGTCGTATTTGACGAGATGGGCTTTCATGACTTTCTGACACCAAAGCAGATCAATACCGTTATGAAAAATATTTATAAAAACTGGGATGAGGATGCATTCTTTGGCTATTTAAAGAGATTCTCTCTTCCCGCTAAAAAGGAATGCGGCAAGTTCTCTAGAGGAATGAGAATGAAGCTGCAGATTGCAACTGCCATGTCTCATAAAGCGAAGTTACTTATCATGGATGAGCCAACCAGCGGTCTTGATCCGATAGTAAGAAACGAGATCATACAGATATTCAGGGAGTTTGTTATTGATGAAGAACATTCGATCCTGCTCTCGTCTCATATCACGTCCGATCTTGAAAAGATAGCGGATGAGGTAGTGTTTATAGATGCCGGAAAGGTCATCCTTTCGGGAAACAAGGATGAGATAATAGAAAATCACGGGATCCTAAGATGCAGAAAGGATGATGTTGGTAAGATAAGCAGATCCCTTATAGTGGATACCGATGTTTCAAGTATGGGAGCGGAGATTTTGGTGAATGATAAAAAAGCCGCTTCGAAACTCTATCCCGAAATGGTGATAGACGATGCGGGCCTTGAGCAGATAATGATCCACTATGTCAACAGTTCTAAAGCAAATGCTGTATCTGATAATTTGAGGAGGTAGCATATGAAAGGACTGATTATAAAAGATTTTTACTGCCTGAAAAAGCAGTTTATAAATTATGTGGCAGTTATAATAGGTCTGGTGGTCATAACGATCATGTTTGTCTTGAGCTTTAATCACGGAAATATTTACATTTCCAGAATGGATATGATAGCCGACGGTCAGGCCACTCTTGCTGATACCATAGAGTTTGCAAACAAGGCAATGATCTTTGTCATGCTGTTGCCGATAGCGTGCGCAGGAGATCTTGACAGCCTTTTCAGATCAGATCATCAGGCGGGATTTTATAAGATCGCTGCAGGTTTACCGGTCTCAACGGCAAAAAGAGTCGCTTCCAGATTTGTAACGGCACTTATATTTGTTGGAGTGGGGGCTTTGATCGATATCATCATCTCGCTTATACTGTCGATGCTTACAGATGTAGTAGGGTTTACTGAATTTGCAAATACAATAGTTTCATTTTCATCACTCATGTTCATATACGGATGTGTGGTCATTCTGCTCATGTATATGTTCGGGACCAAAGTATCGGGATATGCAGGAATTATACCTTTCATCGTTGCAGTAGCAGGTCTTATCATAGCCGGATTTGACGGGATCAAAAGATTTTTTGTGTATGAAGACGACAGTCTATTAAGACAGTATTTTGATTATATACACAGACTGATAACAGAAAGGTCATATGTGCTTTTACTTGCTGCGATCATAACCTTTGGGGTTATCTATCCCTTAAGTGTATCCTTTGCACAAAGGAAAAAGGGGGTGGCATAATGGCAGGTTTGTTATATAAGGATTTTGTCGGAATAAAAGGCAGATATCAGGTGATCGTCTTTTCAGTCCTGACTCTTTTATTTCTTGTCTTGAGATTGCTGCTTCCCGGAAATGCAGGTGAGTGGGGAGAGTTTTTGGACTATGGCGGTATGACCTTTGTTTTAACGATCGTCGTAATCTCCATGATGTTTATATCAAGGTTTACGTCATCTATCATTGAGAACGATGAGCAGCATAATGCCATGCAGTTTACAAAGACTCTTCCGCTTGAAAAGAATTCATATATAGCTTCAAAGTATATTTTTATAGGTATACTGACATATGTATTCTACTCATTGTCGTGTGTCTGGGCCGTCATATATATATCCGTTTGTTATAAAGAAGCGATGAGTGACTGGATGAGAGCAGTGATGAGCATATTGCTGCCGCTTTACGGGATGATGCTAATACTTGCTGCCATAGAGCTGCCATTTTTTATCACATTCGGACTTAAAAGAGCAGGTATCGTTAAGAATGCGATAATGGAGTTACTTTTGTTTTTTGTTGTGGGCTTTGTGCTCTTTGGGGATCTTGATGTTCTAAACAATATTGATCTGGGATTATTTGTACACTGGGTTGAAACACACACATTAATGCTGCTTGTTTTAAATGTGACACAGCCATTGACGGTTTTGCTTTTCTATTATCTGTCATACAGATTAACATGCAGGATAAACAAAGACAGGGAGGTGTTTACATGATCGACAGAAAAACAGAATCAGAGCGCCTTATCATATTTCTTGTAATCACATTTGCGATAACATGGGGATTATTCTTTTTCCCTTATATATACGCAGATAACACTTGGGGAGTATCTCAGAACAGTGCGGGAGATGTTGACTCTCTAGTCTCACTGGCAATGCTCATTCCAACACTCGGAATGCTGCTTACAAGATATATCACAAAGGAAGGCTTTGCCGTGACCGGCAAGGATTCCATGATGCTCGGAGTGTATTTCAAGGATAAGAAGTGGCGCTACCTTTTGCTTGCGATACTGCTTCCATACCTATATACGGAACTTGGAAGTGTCATAAGACTGCTGACAGCACCGGAAGTATATGACCCAAACAAAGAATCACTTATAGAGATACTGGGACCGGATAAAACAAACGTCTGGATAATACCGATAGGGGCTTTAAGAAAGCGGTCTTGATAGGGGGATTTGTATGGGGGATGTGGCACTGGCCGCTTACCTATGTAGGACATAATTTCGGTACCGATTATATAGGTTATCCGTATACCGGATTTCTTGCGATGTCTCTTATGTGTATAATGCTCGGTACGATACTGACTTATATAACACTAAAGAGCGGATCTATATGGCCGGCTGCTATAATGCATGCGGTATCAAACGTAAGTCCGTCCATACTCATATGCTTCATAGACTCAGAAAAAGCGGTCGGATGGCATGCGCAGAGCGTACTGACATTCCCATTAAATACGCTGCCAATGCTGGTATTTGCTGTATTCTTCTTTTTAAGATATGCAAGAAAGAGTGAAGCTGTGGCGAAAGGATAAAAGCAGTGCTAAAATGTTCTCATGAAACATTGAATCGGGAGGATATAGCCTTGAAGAAAAAACTCTTAAGACTGCTTATCATGTTCCTTATCATATTTACTGTCGCAGGCTGTGCAAAAAAAGAAGAGCCGGATGAAGAAGAGATTCTTGAAGAAGAAAAGGCTGATAAAGACGGTAAGAAGAAAAAGGATAAAAAGAATAAAGAAAAGCCTGAAACCGAGCAGGAAGAAGGGGTGGCCGTACTTGATATAACAAACGAAGAAAGCATTATGTACTTCATCGCCGGTGAATGGAAGCTTGTCGATACCCTTAATGACAAGGAATATGCGACTCTTAAGATAGATGAGAACGGCAACTGTGTATTCACAAGAGGATTTGACGAGGTAGCGCTTGACGGAACCTTTAAGGTAAAAAAGCATGAGACCTACGATCCTGAGACGGATAAGCTTATTGAGGAAAAAGAATATACAGGATTCGAACTGTCATTTTCGGGAATGGATCCCATTACAAGGATAGATATACCCGAACTGGATCTTTATACATGTGATGAGGAGACGATCGGCGGATCGATCTGTATATCAAGCAATCATCTTTGGGATTACATGTCTCTTGAATGGCTCGGAAACGGAGACAGCTACATCTTTGAAAACGTTTTCCAGGATACGGAAAGGCTGTACGAAGAATACGATAAATTCAATATGGTACGGGTTCAGTCCGACTGGGTTTTCAGGCGCTTAAGCAGTGATACAAAGGATATTGAGCCTTTAGAGAATGAAGAGTTTTATGGCCTGATATGGAATCAGGAAAAAGAAAAGGACGAGAATAAAAATTACTATTATAAGTACTGGATCCAGACCATGGAGGCTCACACACAGGAGGCGGCAGATGAGTACACTGCAAGAAGGTTTACGGAAGGGTATTTCGTACAAAAGAATGTAAATATCGCGCCTTACAGGATAAGTGAAGATGTCAGTACCTACACGCTTTTACACGAAAGGAAGCTTGAGGATACATATCCTTTGCTGATGTGCAGGTTCAGGACCGATGGAGAAGGAAATATCATTGATATAAAGGAAGTCGACAGAGCTTACTATGGTATGTATGATCTAGGTACCATTGAGCAGGAATATTCTTATGATGCTCTTAAGTTTATAGTAAACGGCATGGAGTATGACATAACAGAGTATGCACCTCTTGCAAACGCGATCATGGATATGTATCAGGTCGGTGACTGGGTAGTTGTGGAGACACATATAAATCCTCATACCGGTGCCTATATTCTGGTAAATACCCTAACCGGAAATGTCGAAAAGACGATAATGGGAGCCAATCTGACCTGGCTGGGTGATGATATATCAACGGCCGTATATTCGAATTATGCCGAGCTTTACAATTTCAAGGGCCATGTGATAGGGACAACTGACGGAGAAGAGATATACGATGTTTTGTATGATCCAAGCAAAACGTCAGTTACCGTTAAGGATATGAATGACAAAATATTTACTTTCGATACCGATATCTCGGATTCTGCCATGTATGCATTTGCTGACTATAAGAGATCCGGCAAGGCTTCATACTGGGAAAAGTTTGTAAATAATGCTCCCTACGGGGCGGTGGCATATGTAATGGAAAACCCGCCCGAGGATGTTGCACAATACCTTCCTGAAGGGTCTGAAGTAGATCCAGGTACCCATGATAAAGTTGCGGTGGTCATGTTAAGGGATGATACGGTAGTAGATCTTTACGAGGGAAGCTATAACCTTACCACCTATGAATTCGAGAAGGGAGATATGATAGATTATCAGGGTTCGAAAGTAAAGGGAGGCGTTGCAGTCTTTGACATGATAATTCCGGAAGGCATACCGAACCGCTGTATGTATATAACAAACAGATACAGTGAGAAGGCAACATTTCCCGTGACCACACTGTCAGGGCAGTTTGACATATGTTCGGATTTCATTCTGGCCGACTAGTCAGCATACAAATATCTTATTTACTATAAACAATCGATAGAAAAGATCCGATATAAGAAACAGAGAACATATTTTTTCCTGCAAGGATGCAGGATGTGTTTTCTGTTTCTTTTTTCTTTGGTTACATGGAACGGAATCCGGTACTAAGAATCTTAGTCGATCTTTATGAATCACTCCATGAAACCATACTGTAACTACCATTTAATATACGGGACACCGTGTATATTGGTGTCCCGCTTAAGGTGGTTTGAATAAAAGACTTCAAACGCAAGGATCTTACATGGAGGCAGTGATCATTATGAACATATCATCAGCAAAAGAAGCGCTTTCTTCTTATATTTCATCAGCAGATCAGGCATCAAATGCAAAAAAGACGGATGAAGTACAGGCAAAGAAAACAAACTTAGGAAAGACATTCGGTGAACCGAAGCTTTCTGACAAGGCGGCTGCCTACTACGAGGAACTGAAGCAGAAGTACTCAAAGATGGATTTTATACTTGTGAGCAGGGATAAGAAGGACCAGGCAAGGATGATGGCATCAGGCTTTGCAAATCCTAATAAGACGGTTGTTCTTATCGATGAAGACAAGATCGAGAAGATGGCTGAGGATGAGAGCTTCAGACAAAAATACGAAGGACTCATCGAACAGGCATCAAGCGGCCTGTCAAAGCTTAAGAAACAGATGGATTTAAAGGGAGCAGATGTAAAGGGATATGGAATGACCATCAATGACTCAGGGACGGCTTCGTTCTTTGCAGTCTTAAAGAAATCCTCCGATGCTCAGAAAAAACGCATAGAAGCTAAGCGAGAGGAGAAAAAGGCCCAAAAGAAAGCTGATCAAAAGAAGGCTGAGAAAGAAAAGGAAAAGGAGCGGATCGAAGGCAAGAAGAATGACATCTTTGACGAGGTTGAAAACGATGAAGATGTTGAGATAGTCTATGCAAGCAGTGTTGATGAACTGGCAAAGAAAGTCGATGACTACTTCCAGGACTTTATGATGAACAGCGTTATGACCGATAAAGAGATGATGGTCGGTAAACATATTGATTTTAAAGGATGATTAAAGATCACATAATCATGTAAAGGATGGCATGCGCCATCCTTTTTTGTGTCTTTAAACAGTCAGATAAATGTTTCACGATTAAGAAGAAATAACAGTTTTTTCGGGACACATTTTTTCATATCTGATATACTGATATTGGCAAAAGAAAACGGTAAACGGGGTATAAATATGAAAGAATTCAAACTGAGCAACGGACTTATATTTCCCGCTGTAGGATACGGTACTTATCTTGCAACGAAAGAAAAAGGAACAGAAGCGATAGCACAGGCCATAGAGGTGGGCTATCGTTATTTTGATACCGCTTCATTTTATATGAATGAAGAACAGGTCGGAGAAGCAATAAAGGAATCAAGAATTGAAAGAGATGAGATACAGATCTGTTCCAAGCTGTGGAGAACGCAGATGGGATATGAAAATGCTCTTAAGGCATTTGACGAATCCATCAATAAGCTAAAGACTGATTATCTTGATCTTTATCTTATTCACTGGCCAAAGAATGAAGGGGCAGGGGATGAATGGAAAGATATTTTAAGGGATACTTGGAGAGCAATGGAAGAGCTGTATAAAAGCGGAAGAGCAAAGGCGATAGGACTGTCAAACTTCCTTCCTCACCATATAGATGCCATATGGCATGATGCAGACATAAAGCCGATGGTGGATCAGCTTGAGCTGCATGTGGGCTATATGCAGCTAAATGCAGTTGAATATGCAAAAGAAAAAGGTATGCTCATACAGGCATGGAGTCCGCTTGGAAGACGCAGAGTGATAGACGAGCCGATCGTATTAAAAATGGCAGAAAAATACAAAACGACTCCGGCAGGCTTTTTGCTCTCCTTCCTTAACAAGCAGCAGATAATGGTCATTCCCAAAGCCTCAGCAAAGGAAAGGATGATAAAGAACCTAAACATTGAAGAGATAGACATAGAAGATGAAGATATGAAGTATCTTTTGAATCTGCCTCAGATCGGATGGTCGGGAGAACATCCGGATCTTGTATGATCAGAAGAATAGGAAGGTACAGATCACGTGACAGAAAAGATATACGAGAAGCAAAGCTATATAAAAGAATACAGAACGGTGGTTACAGACTGTATAAAGGAGGATGATAAGGTTTACATAAAACTTAAAGAAACGATCTTCTTTCCTGAAGAGGGAGGGCAGTATTCCGACAGCGGTCAGATCATGAGCAAAGACAAGACTGTTCATGTATTAAAAGGAGAGCTTTTAGGATCAGCTAAAGAAGGGCAGACGGATATCAGATACCTGGTCGATTCGGATATTGAAGCTGGCACTGAAGTGTTATGTAAACTTAACTGGGATGAAAGATTCGACAGGATGCAGAATCACAGCGGAGAGCATATCCTGTCGGGACTGATACACAACGATCACGGATTTAACAACGTGGGATTTCATCTTTCCGATGACGAGCCGGTAACACTGGCTGTTGACGGTTTATTAAACGAAGAGCAGATAAAAGAGCTTGAAAAGAAGGCAAATGCTGTTATATATCGTGATCTGCCTATAAAAGACAGTTATCCTTCAAAGTCCGAACTGGTTAACATAACATATAGAAGCAAGATAGATATCGCAGGTCAGGTCAGACTCATAACCATAGGAGATGAGGATGAGACCATCGATATATGCGCCTGCTGTGCACCCCATGTAAAACGAACCGGCGCAATAGGCTTGATCAAGATCATATCGTTCATGAAATTCAAAGGCGGAACACAGCTTAGCATACTCTGCGGAAGAAGGGCTCTTGAGTATGTTACAAAAAACATTGATAACCTTAATAAGATCGCTAAAGGGTTCAGCACTCATCCGGACAATGCAGTCGCCATAGTCTCAAATCTTAAAGAAGAGAACATGGCGTTAAACGCTAGGGTATCCGAGCTGACTGAAAGCATGATCATAGACGGGATAAAGAAAAACGAATACGGCAGTCTTGTATTTTCGGATATGGATCTGAGCGCATCAAACATGAAGAATATCTACAATGCTCTGACACAGCTTAGGGAAGGCTATGTCGCAGTGTTTGCGGGAAATGACAAAAAGGGCTATCGCTTCTATGCAGGAGGCAAGGATCTGGATGCTGTAAAGCTATCTGAAATGATGCGTCAAAGCCTTGCAGCAAAAGGCGGCGGATCGTCAGAGATGATCCAGGGAAGGATAGACTGTGAAAGAGAAAAAATCGTCAATTTCTGGGAGACTATCTATTGAGTGAAAACAGATGATTGTGATATACTAAATTTTGGATTTGTTCACGGGAACAATAGGTTTACATAAGTTACAAGGAAGCAAGATATGAACCAGCATTCGCGCTTTAATCTGCCGTTATGTCTTGTGGTTGAAGAAGACATATTTACGCGGACAGATGAAGCAGTAAAAAGATACCTTCCCGAGATCGAGGGAAAGAAAGCACTCATAATAACAGAGAAGTTTTTGCATGATCTGTACGGCGACATAGTGACTGAGATCCAGGCCGACTATAACAACGCTGAGGTATTCGAAGTAGTTCATGCCGACTTTGATGAAGCCGTGAGCATAGCAAAGAAGATCTGCATCGATGATATAAAGGTAGTTATAGGTTTCGGCGGCGGCAGAATCCTCGATGTGGCTAAATATGCTTCTTATGTCAGCAAGGCCGTTTATATATGCCTTCCAACAAATCTAAGCAACGATTCGCTTGCTTCACCTTTTGCGGTACTGGGGACGGAAGGCGGAATGCGAAAGACACTTGCCTGCAAGATACCCACCGCGATCCTCGTTGATACAACGATGATCCAGAAAGCCCCTCAGATCCAGACGCTGGGAGGGATCGGAGATACTATAGGAAAATATACGGCAGTCTATGACTGGGCACTGGCTGCTCAGGCCTGTGGAAAGCCAGTTGATGACTTTGCTCACTCGATCGCATGGATGTGCTACGATTCCATAGCACACTTTGACGAGAAGAATGTGACCAGCATAAGCTTTTTGCGTACCCTTGCAAGGGCGCTCGTTATGGGAGGTCTTGCAATGGAGATAGCCGGTTCATCAAGACCCTGCAGCGGAAGCGAGCATCTGTTTTGTCATGCTTTAGAGGAATACTATCCTGAAATAAAGATAAGCCACGGACTTGCGGTGGCGCTTGGAACAGTCGGAGCCGCAAATTTCCAGGGCAGAGATGATTTAAAGATGCTAGAGGTATGCAGATCGTACGGACTTGATCTTAATCCTGCAAGCTACGGGATAGATAAGGAGCTGTTTGCAAATATATGGATGAGGGCCGCTTCAACAAGACCGGACAGGGTAACGATCTTAAATAACACCGAGCTTAACAGAGAATGGCTCGATGAGATATATGAAAGAATGGCAAATAATTAATATATTAAAGGTGGAGGAATAGCAAATGACACGTGAAGAGATCATTAGGTGTGTGAGGGATTACGTAAGAGATGACATGGCTCAGTATGCGATACTTATCGACAGCCCCTGGGGTTCAGGTAAGACCTATCTGTATGAGCATCATCTGGTTGACGCTGTAGCTACGGCGGTAGTCGACGGACCGCCCAAGGAGAATGTATATATCTCTCTATACGGTATCGCGACGATAGACGCGCTGGCAAAACAGCTGATGACAAATTTCATGCTTCATTTAAAGTGGAAAAAGAGCAACGGAACAAAGGAAGCTTTAAATGCAGCAAACGGAATGCTTGCGATAGCCAGCAAGGCTGTATCCGTATCAATAAACGATATGGTAAACATGGATATGAGCAAGGTCAGCACGATGAAGGAGCTTTCAAAGGTAAAGAACTTTGTCATATGCTTTGATGATCTTGAAAGATGTACGATACCCGTTGACGAGGTACTGGGCTTTATAGACAACCTTATCGAGCACTGCGGATGCAAGATAATCATCCTTGCCGATGAGGAGAACATAGGAAAGATATATACAAACAGCAATCTCGAGCTTAAGTATCTGTCGCTTCTTATCGGAGGAAAGTCGCTTCTTGGCGAGAGTGACAATGCAGATGCAAAGGCAGCAAAGAAGAAGGATATCTCTTCAATAAGCGTTGATGATCTTAAGAAGTTAAATGAGAATGTATATTCAGTAAACTATGTATACAAGGACATAAGAGAAAAGGTCGTAGGAAAGACCCTTCCCTACTATCCGAGCCTTAAGGAGACTATCCTTGAAGTAATAAACGGAGATCCTTCTGTAGGTACTGCCGCATATGTAAAGGATGAGACATACAGGAAGTTCCTTCTTGATCATATCGACAGGATCGAGAACAGCTTCATGCAGACAGACAACAGGAACCTGCGTATCTTCCTTCGCTGGATCGACAAGTACAATGAGATCTACAAGAAGACAAAGGAATATTACGGAAACGCAAAGCTGTATGAAAACGTAGTCGACTCCTTCCTTCAGTACAGCATCTGGCTCTCAGGTGCTATCGGAAAGAACAAGAAGCTTGCACCCTGGAATTCGGGACTTAATGTTGACTATATCGTATTTGAAGGCAAGGAAAACGAGCATATAATGCGTCACAGATTCATCGATGAGTGGATCACAAAGACATTCTGGGACGATCAGGCATTCAATCAGTCAGCTAAGCAGGTGATAAATCTTGAGGAACAGGAAAGCCTAAGAAATAAAAAGATCAAATCAACAGGTAAGGCTCTTTCGGAACTTCAGGACTGGAGGATCAAATCCGATGAGGAGGTCGAGCTACTTACAAACAAGCTCACAAACGAGCTTAAGGAAGGCAAATACTCCTACATGGATTATCAGAACATCATCGATCTTTTGATCTATCTTGACAGGATGAAGCTCTATAACAGAGACATAAAGGATGTACAGAAGACGATGCTAAATCTTATCGATCAGGCAACTGAGTGCCAGGAGATAGGAAAGATGCCGAGAACCTTCGTGTCAGAGGCTGAAAGAAAGCTCTACATGGAGATATACGGACCGATAGAGGCTCGTATAGATGAGAAGAACCGCGAGATCAATATCGCGGCAGCCGTTGACAACAATAAATACGAGACGGCAGACAAGTTCATGGAGAACTGCACAGACAAGAAGGATTACTATATCGAGCACAGATCGTTTACTGAGTTCATATCTATCGACAGGATAGTAGAGCTGTTAAGAAAGAGCAGTCTTGAGGATATCTACAAGATCAAGAAAGCATTCCTTGTCGTATATGACAGAGCTACTATCAATCAGTTCTATATGAAGGATATATCAGAACTCAGAAGACTCAAGGAGATGATATCAAACAGAGAATTCTTCCCGATAAGCGGAAGGACACGAGAGATAGCTATCGAGAGCTTTTGCGAGATGCTCGAACAGGTAATGACCTACCTCGGAGCATGATATGAATGATCAAAGGACACCTTAAAGGTGTCCTTTATTAATTGTTCTCAACAAGTTTTTTACCGTACCATTTCTTTTTATACCAGTAGTACATCACTATAAGACCGCGGATGCACTCATCGGTCGCAGTCCCGCAGAATACGCCTGCGACACCAAGCCCTGCAGCTATGCCGAGAGCGTATCCTACAGTCGCACCCAGTCCCCACATCGTTACAAGTCCCACGATCAGAGGAAAGATATATGCACCGGCTGCCTTGAGGCTGTTTACAAATGTCATGTTTAGGCATCTGCCGAATTCTATAAATATGTCAACGAACATTATGGTCCTGGCGATCTGTATTATCGGCTGGCTGTCAGTAAAAAGATGCAGAGTGTAAGGACATATGAGCCAGTTTAGCGCAGCTAGAGCAACCGTTATCGGCAGTGAGGTGCCCAGTGTCTTAAATACCCTCTTATATGCTGCATCCTCTCTGCCTGCACCTACTAGATGACCTGTTATGATCTGGGTAGACATCGCTGAGGCATTCGAGAATACCATAGCAAAAGCGATAAGCGAATTGCAGTATACTCTTGCATTTACCGAATCGTTTCCCATTGTGTTTACAAAGGACAGGAGCACCATCTGATACATGCTGTATGAGAAGTTCTCTCCGGCAGAAGGAAGTCCTACCTTTATCATCTTTATCAGAAAAGCAGTCGGGAAAGGCTTTAAGAGCCTTAGAGAGATACGGCCTATCTTCATTCTGTAAAAGAAGATGAAAGCGACCAAAAACGCGATAGCTCTTGCCGTTACCGTTGAGATCGCAACACCTGCAACACCGAGGTTTAAATATTTTAGCGGTCCGTAAAGGAAGGAATAGTTTCCAATTATGTTAACCAGATTGATTATTAATGACAGATACATTCCTATCTTTGTATATCCGTTGCATCGCAGTATCTGCAGCATGACGTTCGTACATGCCTGCAAGAACATGGAACTGCCGACGATCAGTATATAGGTAGTGGCATAGTTCATCATCTCAGAAGATACATGAAGCAGATTCATGAGCTTAAAACGCGACAGCACAAGAGCAAGGCTTAAAATTATCCCTATGGTAAAGTTGAATGCTACAGCAAGCGTATATATCATGTTCATCTTGTCATACTGCTTCGCGCCAAGATACTGGGCAACCACAACACTTGTTGCGGTAGCTATTATATTGAACATGATGATGACAAGGAACATGACCTGGTTCGCATTGCCTACTGCGCCTACGGCGTTTTCGGAGTAATGAGATAACATCATGGTATCTACATTATTTAAAAGGATATTCAAAAACAGCTCTATGAACATAGGCCCTGCTATGAGCATAAGAGGTGTCTTTTCATCTATTGTCAGTGTCTTTGAGCTTTTCATAGCATAAAATATAAGATCTTTTTATACAGCTTTCAATCCTAAAAGTAGACATTTTTTCTTTTAAAATATGCAAATATTTATTTTTTATGCCCTAATTATTTCCTGAAAATAAAAAGTTATAAACCATTTATAAACATTTAGCACTCTGCGTTGACGAGTGCTAAAAATGGGTGTAAAACATAATCAGATTCAGGCAAGACCTGGACCTGAACGTAAAAGAGGGTAGTTAAAACAGATTAAGGAGGAAAAAACAATGTTGATGCCCAGCTTATTTGGAGAGGATTTTTTGGATAACTTTTTTGATGATTTCACAAGACCGGTAAGAAGCGCTGCTAAGGGACACGGTTTTGCGAACATGCCTCAGGTTCTGCCTCAGGTGCAGATGCCTTCAATGAGGACAGATATTCAGGAGACAGCAGACGGATATGAATTTGACGTTGAGCTTCCCGGATATGCAAAGGAAGATATCACAGCAGAACTTAAGGACGGATATCTTACAATAACAGCAAAGAAGGAGACTTGCGACAAAGACGGCGAAGGCGAAGAAGCTGTGGTTGATGCTAAGAAATATATTAGACGCGAGAGATACTACGGCACATGCAGAAGAGCCTTCTATGTTGGAGAAGAAGTAACTCAGAACGATATCAAGGCTAAGTATGACAACGGAATACTTAAACTGTTCGTTCCAAAGATCGAGCCTGCAAAGGTTGAAGAAGAAAAGAAATTAATTAATATCGAAGGTTAATGATTAACATTGACTGATAAATTCCTTTCCCTTACTTTTGGCTCCCGGATTGTTCCGGGAGCTTTTTTTTGATATAATAACCATACTTTTATAAGTGGAGGAGGATTATTATGTCTGAAATTAATTATGACAAGCCGTCAAAGGCACCGCTGATCATAGCTATATCTGTAGTGGTCGTGCTCTTACTTGCGGCAGGCGGTGTACTGTTCTGGATGAACAGACCGATAAACAAGGTAAACAAGGCAATAGAGAATAATGACTTAAAGGCCGTAAACGAGAACTTTGAGAAGCTTTCCGACGATGACAAGGAAGACATCGAGGAGCAGATGCTCGATTATGCCAAGGATCTTGCAAAGGATTTCACAAACGGCAAGAAGGATTACGATGATATCGAAAAGGATCTTAGGACTCTCGGAAAGGGCGTTCTTAAGAATAATGACGATTTTGAGGAGCTGACAAAGCAGGTCGAGGAATTGAAGCAGTCAAAGGATGATTACGAGGCTGCCGAGAAGGCATTCAAGGATGAGGATTATCAAAAGGCAATGGATCTGTATGCCAAGGTAATAACAGATGATCCCAATTACAAGACTGCAAGAGACAAGATCGCCGAATGCGAATCTAAGATGACACCCGATATTGTCGGAGAATGGGCATGCAGCATAGATATCGGAAATGCGATGCTTAAACAGATCGGGCTTAATTCTTCAGAGAAGGATTTTACCTTCCCTATCATATTCCTATATATATTCAATGAAGACGGAACAGGCAGGATGACTCTTGACAAGGCCGGATTCGAGGACAAGATAAAGGAGTTTATCGATATAGCGATCGAAGAGATAATCAAGCAGTACAAGTTAAACTTCGGAATGTCAGAAGAAGATATAGACAAGCAGTTTAAATCATTCTACGGAATGTCTTTCAGGGATTATATCGCAAGCGAGCTTGAAAAGGAAGATATAAGCGCAAGCCTTGAAGAAGCTGATATGGACTTTACCTACGAGATAGTTGACGACAAGGTCAATATCACGACAAGCGAGGGCAAGTCAGATACTCTTGATATGGTAGACGATACCTTGCAGCTTAAGGATATGGATTATGATTCATATGCTTCATTTGCCGAATTCGGTATAGAGCTTCCGCTCGTATTCAATAAGAGATAGTCTTTTATGAAGGAAAAGAATCTGACATTTACAATTCTTTCAGCCATAGGAATAGTATTGATCCTCTTGGGGCATCTGGATTTTAATATCCTTGCCCTGGGAGGACTTTTTCCGTATTACTCGTATCACGTTATGATCTTTGTCTTCATATCGGGATACTTTTCAAAGAGCAGGGATGAGGATGATATATGCGGATTCTTTATAAGGAAATCTAAGCATCTTTTGATACCGTATTTCATATGGAACGTGATATACGGTATCATATGCATGCTACTTAAATATGCAAATATAGATATCGGATCGGATATAACACTGTACAATCTTTTTGTCGCTCCTTTTATGGGAGGGCATCAGTTCGGACTCAATGCACCGGCGTGGTTTGTGCCTGCGCTGTTTTTGCTTCAGATGTGTGATATTTTAGCCAGAAAGATCTGGCATCTGATCATAAAAAAGAAGGATGCTGTCAGTGAATGGATGCTGATGCTTCTGTATCTTATAGTCGGTATGACTGTAGTGGCTCTTGCAAAAAGAGGGAGCGTCTATGACTGGTACAAGCTGCCGGGAAGGCTGATGCTCATGGCGCCCGCATATCAGTTTGGAAGACTGTACAGGAAAGATATTGAAAAAAGAGACAGGATACCGTCAGTCATTTATTTTTCTTTTCTTATACTGATAAATCTTATACTTATATATATAACTGGCGGACTGGCTTACAGCACGGTATGGGTGACCGGTTTTGCGGGAAGCGTGCTGACACCGTTTGTTACGACATTTACAGGTATTGCTCTGTGGCTTAGGATATCGCGTATCCTTGCAAAAAAGATAAACAAGGATTCGTATTCATTCAAAGCGATATCTGCCGTATCAGATCATACATTTGATATAATGATGCATCATCTTTTGGTGTTCATGATGATAAAAGCTGTGATGTACATGGCTGGATGCAGTATGGATATTGCGGCATTTAAGAGCGATGTTTACTATGTGGCCACAGTTCAGAACGTGGAAGAGTTCAAATGGGTATATCTGATACTCGGGATAATATTGCCGACAGTTGCAGCAAGCATGATAGACAAAATAAAAAGGATAAAAAAATAGGGAAGCGATCGCTTCCCTTTATTGTTTACTGCTTTACGGAATTGAGTTTTGTCTCGTCTATCTTTCCTTCGGCTATCATGTTCTTTATCCACAGCTGCAGTGAATCGGCAGTACATGATATCTTGTTCAGCTTATCCTGGATGCTTATGAAATCAACAAATTCATCTTCGGTGACCTCGCTGTCGGCACTTATCTCGATCAGGCGGTTCTTGTCATCGTTGATGGAATTAAGAGTCGCTAACATCTCAAGAACGATCTGGGACAGATCCTTAAGCTGGATCTCCGGGATGTATTCTATTCCTATCGGACAGTCATGCGAACAGTAGTAGTTGCATAACTGAGCCTTTTTATAGCACTTGCTCATGGCAAGCACTTCGTCGGGATGAGGAAGTGATTTTTCACTCTCTATCTTTTCTATCCTCTCGGGAGATACAAATCCCATAGCCTCGCTGGCCTTTTCACGTGACATTCCGGTCTCTTCACGGCTCACATGATAGATATTCTTGTTTTCCTTAACTGATTTTTTGCCCATTACGATCCCCTTTACATTGTTCGTTCATTTCCAAGGATAGTATAACATGACCGTAAAATAAATGTATACATATATTTGTAGTATATGACATGAATGTGGTATACTATATGTTGTTGCAAACTGATCGGGTGGAGTCATGAACATACTTTTATTTCTTATCATATTACTGGCGTTTATTGTATTTATAGGCATTATCAATGAAAGGATATTTCACATCCAGAGTGATATTGCCCTGATATTCTTTTCTCTGATCATAGCTCTCATCCTTGCTCTTGCAAGGGTACTGTTCCCGACTACGCCTCTTAACGTCTTTATAGACAATCTCGGAGAATTCGGATTTGAGGAATACCTCATGGACGGAGTCTTATGCTTCATGCTGTTTGCGGGAGCGAGCAAGGTAAACATGGGCAAGTTTAAACAGAACCTTCGCCCCATTTGTCTTCTGGCGCTTTTGACAACGCTGATCTCATCATTTCTCTACGGCGCGATCTTCTTTTTGATCGCTTCAGCGTTTAATATCCCGATGGATATATGGATGTGCATACTTCTAGGATGCGTGGTCTCCCCCACAGATCCTATCGCTGCGACAGGGATCCTAAACAAGATAGGCCTTTCAAAGAATGTATGCTCTGTTATAGAAAACGAGTCGCTCTTTAATGACGGAACAGGCGTAACTCTGTTCATCTTTGTAAGATCGATAATAATCCACAGCTCCGACAGCAATTTCGCAAAGCTGATGCTTAAGGAGATAGTCGGTGCGATAGCTGTGGCGCTCATTGTTTCATTCATACTCTTTAGACTCATGGAGCTGACAAGAGATCCGATAAGATATATCCTTATATCCCTTCTTGATGTATCGGCTGTCTACATGATATGCGAGCATATGGGCTTTTCGGGCGTAATAGCAAGCGTTGTATGCGGTATGTTCTTTTCATATTCCATGGATAAGATGGAAAGAAGGGTAAAGGTCATCGATAACAGAGAATACTATGAGGATTTCTGGGAGATCTTGGAGAGTATGCTGAATGCAGTGCTGTTTGTCATGATCGGCCTGTTAATACTTAATCTTAATATAAGCCCGTACATATATATACTCGTTCCGGCATCTATCCTTGTACTCGTCTTTTCAAGAGCGATGGGAGTATTTGTCAGCAGCATACTTACGGGAAAGCATATACCGGGAAACTATAATCTTGTTGAGTTTACGACATTAATGACATGGTCGGCGCTAAAGGGAGGGCTTTCTCTTGCGCTAGCGATAGGTACTGCGGAGTATCTTTCACCTGAGATCAATGACGTGTTCATGAATGTCACATATCTTACGATCTTCTTTACGGTCCTTGTACAGGGTCTTACTGTAAAGAAGGTATATTTTGCACTCGAGAAGCATAAAGCAAACAGGATCCTTAATAGGTCATCAATGAAAGGTGGGAGTCTATGAAGATCATAATAGTCGGTCTGGGAAGAGCGGGAAGCTATCTGACAAAGGTGCTTTCAAATGAAGCATATGATGTAACTGTAATCGATACGGATAAGAGCCTGGTTGATGGGATAACGGATAAATACAACGTAAACGGAGTTGTAGGAAGCGGTGCATCAAAAGAGACGCTTCTTAAAGCCGGAGCTGACAGTGCGGATTCGCTTGTAGCATTAACTCATGTTGATGAGATAAACCTTTTAAGCTGTATGCAGGCAAAATCACTGGGTACCAGACGCTGCGCAGCAAGACTTTTGCTGCCTGACTTCATACACGAGGCAGATACCATTAAAAAGGAATACAACATAGACTATCTTGTAAAGCCGAAGCTCGACATAGCAGAAGAGATATATCGAAATATCGGACTTCCGGGATTTGTAAAGATGGAAGGCTTCTTTGGAAATGAAGTGCAGATGATTAATCTTTCCGTTCTTGAGTATTCTCCGCTAAACGGAAAGTCACTTATTGAGATCAAGCAGTCTCTAGATCTTAACATGCTCGTATGCACGGTGATAAGAGACGGAAAGCTCTATGTCCCTGACGGTACATTTATAATAGAAGCAAACGATCAGATAGGTATCGTTGCCGCAAAGAACGACATAGAAGAGATACTCGATAAGCTCGGTATAATAGTTGAGCCCGCAAAGAACATAGTAATAGCGGGAGGAGGCATAACCGGAGAGTATCTTTCAGATCTGCTGTTAAAGGACAAAAAGAATCTCACGATAATAGACAACAATATAAACAGGTGCCGTGAGCTTATGGAGAAGTTTCCGAAAGCCAAGGTTTCATATTGCGAAGGCGATATAATGGAGGTCTTGGAAGAGGAGAAGATAGGAAAGAAGGATGCTCTTGTTTCGCTTACCGATAACGATGAGGCAAATCTTGTGATAAGCATGTTCGCGTGGTCTCAGAACGTGCCGTCCATAATAACAAGAGTAGACAAGACAGGACATGTAAAGCTTCTTCATAAGGTAAACATGGATATAACGGTATCGCCTACAGAGCTTTCTGTTCTTAAGATGCTTAGATTCATAAGATACTATGAGATGGGAGATGCCGAGAACGATATCGGTAAATTCTATAACATAGCGGACGGCAAGGCAGAAGTTATGGAGTTTATAGCATCGGAAACTTTCAGCAAGCTTGGTGTTGCATTCAAGGAAAAGGAATTCAAACT
>CADAPR010000021.1:19634-20335 GCA_902789785.1 uncultured Lachnospiraceae bacterium | reverse complement strand
GAAATCTGTACTAAGGGCGGAGCTGTCAGCACTAAGTTTGACCCTTATTCGACTGTAATAGATAACTCTCATTCAGTGGTCGAGTTTGAATCACCTTTCAGATGGACCGACAAAACATATCTTACAGAGCGAAAAAAGAAATCAGACAGCGATATCACAAATATATTCGAAATAGACAATGATCTTTGGAACGGTGGATGCGAATCGCTTGATGACAAAAAGATTTCTGATCTGGCACAATACGTACACGATGTCGGCTACACTCATGTTCTGATTAATGCTGCAAGCGATTATTTCTTCTGCATGAATCCGGAACTCGGTTCAAGAGAAGTCTTGAAAAAGCTCATCAATGAGATGCATAGCAAAAAGATCGGTGTTCTTTTCAGATGGAATCCAACCTGCTTTGCTCCTGATGAAGAAGGTCTTAAGATATTCGATGGTACATATCTTTATGGTCATCTTGATGATAGGAAAAGATATAATCTGATGTTTGGATATAATTTTAACTACGGCAGAGAACAGGTCAATGTATACTTAATGTCCGCAGCTGCTTATCTGTTTGAAGAATTCCATGCAGATGGTCTTCACATTGAAGAGATAAGTACGATCCTCTATCTGGATTATGGAAAGAACGATGGCGAATGGATCCCCAATATGTATGGTGGTAACGAGAATCTTGAAGCTATCGATTTCTTAAAAAA
>CADAPR010000021.1:0-19619 GCA_902789785.1 uncultured Lachnospiraceae bacterium | reverse complement strand
ATTACAACAACCAAGGAAACATGCATGTTCCCTAAGGTTACTTATTCTGTAAAAGAAGACGGTTTGGGATTTGATTATATATGGGATAACGGATTCTCTGAAGATTATCTTGCTTTCTTAAGAGATGGTGATACCGATATAAGAAAGATAACAGACAACATGGCATATGCCTACAGCGAAAACTATATTTTGACAATTTCCAAGGAAGATGTTCTTGCAGCTAATGACTATGATTTTGAAAGAGTTGCTGAAGGTGCCGGCTTCTACGACTACATAGCATACGAAGATAGCGAGAAGCTAAAAGTAAAACGAGCCACACTTGCATTTATGATGGCTCGTCCTGGTAAGAAACTTGTATATCTTGGACAGGATGAGAAGAGTATCTGCAGTGAACTAAATACACTCTATAGCAAGCTTCCTGCTTTTCACGTTCTTGACAGGAACCCTGAAGGTTTTGAATGGGTATATGCTTTTTCAAGCGGAAACGGTGTTGTTGCCTTCTTAAGAAAAGGTGAGATCTTTAAAGATAACATCCTTGTAGTATGCAACTTCTCGCGTGAATCATATGAGGAGTACAAACTCGGAATAAGCTATGAGGGCAAGTATAAGAGAATATTCTGCTCTGAAGAGAGTCGCTTCGGTGGCGATTACAAGATGGCCAACAAGAATGTCGAAACCGTCGATGAGGAATACGATGGAAAAGAAAGCAGTTTGACCGTAGGATTACCCGCCTTATCTGTATCGTTCTTCTCATATACACCTTTTATGGAAGAGGAATTCCTAAAGATCGCAGCCAGAAAAGCTGAAGCTATAAGAAAAGAACTAGAAGCTGAAGCTGAAAGAAGAGCAAAGGAACTTGAAGTTGAAGCTTTAAGAAAAGCAAAAGAATACAACAGTCTCAGTAAAAGAAAACTAGTATAAACATGAATCAATACTTCTTAAATATCGCTGAAGCATCTGTAAATGTCTTATATGATGCTTCTTCAGAAAACCAGTCAAATATCGACGAACAGTTTGGAATGCAAACTGTTGAGGATATAAGTAATAACATAAAAAGCGGAGCTTTACAGACATATCTTAATGAACTTCCTGATAAACTGCTCGCAATGGGGGTTAAGGTTTTGTTGACCTTTATAATCATCATCGTCGGCATAAAACTTATCAATATGCTCAGGAAGACCGTAAGAAAAGCTCTTGAGAAGATCAATGTCGAAAAAGGTGTTGTTCAGTTTACAGACAGTCTCATAAAAGCTGTTCTGACAATTCTCTTGGTACTTTGGGCTGCAGTTAATTTCGGTGTAGAAGCAACATCTATAGCCGCTCTTATCAGTTCAGTATCAATCGCTATAGGTCTTGCTCTGCAAGGATCGCTTAGCAATTTCGCCGGCGGTATACTTATACTTCTTCTGAAACCTTTTAAGGTTGGCGATTACATTAAGGAAGATACTCACAGCAACGAAGGTACAGTTAAAGAAATATCACTGTTTTATACAAAGCTTCTTTCTTATGATAATAAAACCATAGTCCTTCCAAATGGCATATTAGCGAATTCAAGCATGGTCAACTTTTCAGACGAGGGCAAACGCAGGCTTGACTTAAGAGTCTCGATTTCTTATAAGGCTGATATCAAAAAGGCCAAGGAAGTTATAATGGATGTTATCGACAAGAGTGATCTGGTACTGGCTGATCTTCAAAAGATCGTATTTGTCGCCGAACTCGAAAACAGCGGTGTTATTCTTGGCATCAGATGCTTTGCTGATGCTGATCAGTACTTCAAAACACGCTGGAGCTTGCTTGAAGATATCAAATATGCGCTAGATAATAATAATATTGAGATTCCATATCCACAGTTGGATGTACATCTTGATAAATGATATTTTTCTTGTTTTTTTCTCGTTAGATGATATAATTGAGAAGATGCTGAAATAGCTCAGTTGGTAGAGCACTTCACTCGTAATGAAGGGGTCGTGGGTTCGAATCCCATTTTCAGCTTAAAAAGTCCCGAAAATCGGGGCTTTTTTATTTGTTGAATATTCAACATCAAAATCAAAATATACTTGTTAAATATTTTGCGATAGGCCATAAAATTGACATGTTTTTTGTGCGTCATTACCTTGAATTGAATGTGTCGTTATGATATCATCAAATCTAGACTTAATAATTATTATAGGCTAAATGGAGGTTGATCATGGCACAGCTTTGGGGAGGAAGATTTACCAAAGAAACAGAAGATAGCGTATTTTCGTTCAACGAATCATTATCCTTTGATAAAAGACTGTTTTATAAGGACATAGAGGGTAGTATCGCTCATGTTGTCATGCTCGAAAAACAAAAGATAATAACTCTTGAAGAGAAAGATGCAATTGTTAAAGGTCTGACATCTATTCAGGAGGATGTAGATAAAGGCAATCTTGAATTCAGTTCTGAGTATGAAGATGTACACAGCTTTGTTGAAGCAAAGCTTATAGAAAGGATCGGAGACGCCGGTAAAAAGATGCATACCGGCAAACTGATGATCTGCTTTATGACCTTCTAAAAGTTATTTATCGTGTAATGTCCGAAAATCTAGAAACTTATATGCCGGGCTTTACTCATCTTCAAAAAGCTCAGCCTGTAACTATAGCCCATCATTTCGGTGCGTATTTTGAGATGTTTAAACGGGATAGAAGCAGACTTCAGGATATATATAAGCGAATGAATTTCTGTCCGCTTGGTGCTGGAGCGCTTGCAGGAACGACATACCCTCTTGACAGAGAATACGTTTCTAGCATGCTCGGTTTTGAAGGCGCAACATTAAACAGTATGGATTCTGTTTCAGACAGAGATTACTGCATCGAATTCTTATCTGCATTAAGTACTATAATGATGCATCTTTCAAGATTCAGTGAAGAGATTATCATTTGGAACAGTAATGAATACAGATTCATAGAAATTGATGATGCATATTCAACAGGTTCAAGCATCATGCCTCAAAAGAAAAATCCCGACATAGCTGAGCTTGTCAGGGGTAAAACCGGAAGAGTATACGGTGCGCTTATGAGCCTTCTGACTACAATGAAAGGCATCCCTCTTGCATACAACAAAGATATGCAGGAAGACAAGGAGGTAACCTTTGATGCTATTGACACAGTAAAGGACTGTCTAACATTATTCACCGGTATGATTGATACGATGAAATTCAGACCTGATGTTATGGCAAAATCAGCGATGATGGGATTTACCAATGCAACTGATGCGGCTGATTACCTCGTCAAGAAAGGGGTTCCTTTTAGGGATGCGCACGGAATCATTGGCAAGCTTGTTCTTTACTGCATAGACAAGAATTGTTCAATCGAAGACTTAAGTCTTGAGGAATTAAAAAGCATATCGGATGTATTTGAAGCAGATATTTATGATGCTATAACACTAAAAACCTGTGTTGAAAAGAGATTGACCAAAGGCGCTCCCGGTCCTAAACAAATGGAAGAAGTATTAAAGATCCATGAGAAATATCTCAAAGACAGGAATGTTCTGTTTCAGTCATATTTAAAAGAAGAATAATTATATATAAAGAGGAGATTTTATTATGAGCGAAAAGTTAAAGGTAGGTATTTTAGGCGGTACGGGTATGGTCGGACAGAGATTCATATCCCTTCTTGAGAATCACCCCTGGTTTGAGGTTACAACAATAGCTGCAAGCCCGAGAAGTGCCGGTAAAACATATGCTGAGGCAGTAGGTGATAGATGGAAGATGGATACTCCCATGCCTGAAGCTGTTAAGAATATCGTAGTTATGAATGTAAATGAAGTTGAAGCTGTTTCTTCACAGGTAGATTTTGTTTTCTCTGCTGTAGATATGACAAAAGATGAGATTAAAAAGATCGAAGAAGAATATGCTAAGACGGAAACACCTGTTGTAAGCAATAACTCGGCTCACAGATGGACCCCTGATGTACCTATGGTTGTTCCGGAGATCAATCCTGAACACATGAAAGTTATAGATTTCCAAAGAAAAAGACTTGGTACAACAAGAGGATTTATAGCAGTTAAGCCTAACTGCTCAATACAGTCTTATGCGCCGGTTCTTACTGCATGGAAAGAATTTGAGCCTTACGAAGTAGTAGCTACTACATATCAGGCAATTTCAGGTGCCGGAAAGACATTTAAGGACTGGCCTGAAATGGTTGAAAACGTAATTCCTTACATTGGCGGCGAAGAAGAAAAGAGCGAAATGGAGCCTTTAAGACTTTGGGGTGAAATAGTTGACGGCGAGATAAAGCCAGCACAGTCACCGGTTATTACCTGTCAGTGTGTAAGGGTTCCAGTTCTTAACGGACACACAGCTGCTGTATTTGTTAAATTTAAAAAGAAACCAACTAAAGAACAGCTTATACAGAAGCTTGTCGAGTTTTCAGGGCTTCCTCAGGAACTCAATCTTCCAAGTGCTCCCAAGCAGTTTATACAATATCTTGAAGACGATAACAGACCTCAGGTTAAACTCGATGTCGATTACGAACATGGCATGGGTGTATCTGTCGGCCGTCTTCGTGAGGATAAAGTATATGACTGGAAGTTTATCGGTCTATCTCACAATACCGTAAGAGGAGCTGCAGGCGGTGCTGTTCTTTGCGCAGAGTTATTAAAGGCTCAAGGCTATATTACTAAAAAATAATTAATAGCAAGCTGAACAAAAGTATTGGGGATTACTATTGATGAATGAAGATAACAGCTATCAGATAAGCCTTCTGTCAGCCATGAATACCAAATTGGCTAAAAGTGAAGGCATTCTTAAGAATATCTGTGATATATCCGAGAGCGCATTTATTTACTTCGATTACGAAGAAAAAAAGCCATATGTTCTTGGAAACTGGTCACATTTCTTTGATTTTGAACCTGGCAAATTCTTAAGCGTCGGTCAGATCGTCGATCTGGCTGATGATGAATTTGTCGAGGGTATTTATCGTACATTAAATCTGGAAAAGACCGGTGAAGAAAAATCATCCTTCGAATTCAAGATGAGGGATAAAAATCTGTATGTAAATTCAAATGTTAATGTCCTGTATGACAACGCAGGCATACCGGTCTGGAAGATCATTGTTTTCACTGACGTAACAAAATACAAAAATCAGAATGATGAGCTGACTTATATGGCATATTATGATTCTCTTACGGGCCTATATAACAGGAATTATTTCGTGTTATCCCTTGGAGAGATGGTCTCAAAAGCCGAACAGAACAATGCTGTAGTCAGCATACTTTTCATTGATGTTGACGATTTCAGAAAAGTCAATGACGGAATGGGTATACTGGAGGGTGATGAGGTTGTTCAGTCTATAGGCCTTTCATTCAAAAAGATGATGGATGAAAATCTTATTATCTCGCATTTTAACAGTGATATATTCTGTATGGCTATATATGATCCGGTCGGCAGAAGAAGTGTAGAAAGTATTGTTGATAGGATAAGAGAGATAATGCGCACTCCAATAAAGCTCGTCAGCGGTAAAGAAGTTACTTTGACCGTCAGCGTTGGAGTCGCTGAATATCCAGAAAGCACAAATAATTATCTTGAACTGATAAATCTTGCCGAAATCGTAATGCTTAAGGCCAAAAACAAAGGGAAAAACAATGTTCAGTATTACGACAAACCTATAATTGATGAATTCATCAGCAACATTGAAATAGAAAAGAAGATGAGCAAAGCTCTGAAGAATCAGAACTTTGTCATGTATTATCAGCCCCAGTACGACACAAACACCAGAGAGTTAAGAGGTGTTGAAGCTCTTGTCAGATGGTGTGATGAAGACGGCAAACTTGTAAGTCCCGAAACATTTATACCGATCGCCGAAAAAAACGGTTCTATTCTTTTGCTTGGGGACTGGATAATAGAAGAATGCTTATCCGACCTTTCCAGATGGAAAGAAAAGCATAACAACATGCAAGACTTTTTGTTATCAATAAATGTTTCTTCTATCCAGTTCAAGAATAAAAACTTTGTTAAATATCTTATATCGATCATTAAGAAATACGGCATAAGTCCAACAAATGTTGAACTGGAGATTACAGAAAGCGTATTCATTGACAATATGGAAGAGATCATCCATAAGATGAAGTTGCTAAAGGATTTCGGAATCAGATTTTCGATGGATGATTTCGGTACCGGATTTTCATCCCTTTCTTACTTAAGGGAATTGCCTATTGATACTTTAAAAATTGATAAATCATTTATAGATGATGTCGTTACCGATGGATCCACAAGAACGATCGCGGAATCTATTATAGATCTGAGCAAAAAGCTTGGTTTCGACACGATTGCCGAAGGAGTCGAACAGGAAGTTCAGTATTCATTGCTAAAAAACATTGGATGCGAAAACATCCAGGGCTTCTATCTCGGAAAGCCAATGAAGTTTGAAGAGATAGATGCATTACTCGATAAAACTGATGTTAAGAATTCATAAATGACCAAATAAAGTTTAGGTGAAGAATATGCTGATAGGAAGAGATGCAGAAATAAACTTACTTAATCAATATTATATGAGAGCCGATGATCAGGTGATGATAATGTACGGCTTAGAGGGCGTTGGCAAATCAACACTAGTAAGAGAGTTTTCAGAAGATACACCGGGTTCTCTCTATTTTGAATGCAAACCGCTCTTTGAAAGAGAGCAGTTGTATCACTGGGCCAATTATTCTCATAAGGAACTTAAACTTTCAGAATATCCTGATTTTGCTTCACTTTTTAGCGCAATCGACAATATTGACGATGACGGTTCTAAGCGAGTTCTTATATTTGATGAATTTCAGTATCTGATCAAATATTCAACAGAGTTCACCTCACAGCTTTTTAAATTCCTTACTGAAAGTGAGAAAGCTTATTTTGTTATACTTGTTAGCTCTTCAATTGAATGGGTTGAGAACAGTATGGTCAAAAAGATCGGCATGGATGCTAAACATATAACCGGTTTCTTCAAGGTCAAGGAACTGGGTTTTGGCTCGTTTAGGGAATATTTCTCTAAGATGAAGTTCGATGAGTGCGTATCAGGTTATGCAATTCTTGGCGGCATTCCAAAACTGTGGACATATTTTGATAAGAATAAGGGGCTGAGAGAAAATATCATCAATAACATACTCGATACAAATTCCGTACTTCTTACATATGGCGAAGAAGCAGTAAAAAAAGAACTTCGTGAGACTGGCGTTTATAATACTATACTTTGCGCACTTGCTTCAGGAAAGAATAAGTTAAACGATCTGTATAATCACACTCTGTTTTCACGTGCAAAAATAAGTGTTTATATAAAAAATCTTATGGAACTCGGATTCGTATCTAAGGAATTTTCAGTTGATACCGAAGGCAGGAGCAACACCCAAAAGGGAATTTATGATATATGCATCAATTATGTTGATTTTACATACAAGTATTTATTCCCATTTAAAGATGAACTGGAAAGCGACACTAGAGCTGCATTCTACGAAAAGCATATTAAGCCAAATCTTAAAAAATATACTTCCAAGTTCTTCCCTCTTGTCTGCAGAGAGTATCTGGACACTCAGAATACATACGGTAATCTGCCTATAAGATACAACAAGCTCGGAAGGTGGATCGGTAAACTTGGCACAATAGATTTTGTTGCGAGTGATGAAAACGGAAATACGCTTTTGGTGCTATGTAACTGGGAAAAGCCTATGATTAGATTTGATGATTACGAATGGCTTTTATTCTGCGCTAAGCAGGCAAGGATAAGAGCTGATTACTGCATGCTCATATCTGCTCAGGGCTTTGATGAAAAGCTCAAATTTGCTTCTAGCAGTAAAAAGAATATCACTTTGGTAACATTGGATAATATGTGATATGGGAAAAAAACTAATTATTACAGAGAAGCCTTCTGTTGCCAGAGAATTTGCTTCTGCTCTTAAAGAGAACATGAAGAAATGTAACGGTTATATGGAATCCGACAATTATGTAATAACATGGTGCGTCGGACATCTTGTAACCATGTGTTATCCGGATGCATATGATCCAGCCCTTAAACGGTGGAATCTTGAAACTATCCCTTTTGTACCAAAGGTTTACAAATATCAGATCATCGAAAACGTAAAAGCACAATTCGAAATAATTAAGAATCTTTTTAATCGATCTGATATTGATGTAATATATAACGCCGGTGACTCTGGAAGAGAAGGTGAATATATCCAGCGACTTGTAATGCAGGAAGCAGGATACAATCATAAAGCAGACTTAAAACGAGTATGGATCGATTCTCAAACAGAAGATGAGATACTTAGAGGTATCAGAGAAGCCAAAGATATGAAGGAATATGATAAGCTTTCCGATGCTGCTTATCTTAGGGCTAAGGAAGATTATCTTATGGGAATCAATTTCTCGCGTGCTCTTACTTTAAAATTCGGTAATTATATTACTGATTTTATGAAGAGTCAAAACACCGTTATTGCTGTAGGCCGTGTCATGACCTGCGTACAGGGAATGGTAGTAAAAAGAGAACGAGAGATAAGAGATTTTGTAAAAACTCCTTTTTATAAGATTAATGCAGTTTTCAGCGACAAGGATTCAGGCGACGAGCCCATTTCTTATATCGGTGAATGGAAAGTTACAAGCTCGAGCAAATACTATGGAATTCCGAATCTTTATAAAGAAAATGGATTCTTAAAAAAAGAAGATGCCGAAGCATTTATTGAATATATAAAGAGTTTTAAAGATGCCAGCATAGAAAATATTGATAAAAAGAAGCAGAATAAAAATGCTCCTCTTTTGTATAATCTTGCAGAACTTCAAAATGATTGTTCAAAACTTTTCAAGATAAGTCCTGATCAGACTCTTCAAATCGCGCAGGAATTATATGAAAAGAAGATGACGACTTACCCTCGTACGGATGCAAGGGTTTTATCTACCGCAGTAGCTAGCGAGATAACCAAAAATCTTAACGGACTAAAGGGTATAAATATGGTTCGTCCCTTTGTTGATGAGATTTTACAGACTAAATCATATCTGAAACTTTCAAAATCCAGATATGTCAATGACAAGCAGATAACAGATCACTATGCGATCATCCCAACTGGTCAGGGGCTTTCAAATATTAAGAATCTTTCTGATGTGTCAAGAAAGGTTTACGAGATAGTCGTAAGAAGATTTCTTGCCATTTTCTATAAGCCAGCAACATATCAGAAGATAAGTCTCGAAACTCTTATCGGTACGGAAAGTTTCTTTTCAAATTATAAAGCTCTTTTAGATGAAGGCTATATGAAGGTCATGAAATACTCATTTGCAAAGAATTCAGAAGATCCTTCAAAAAGCACAAAAGAAGCTAAGGCTGGTGAGGATGAACTAGAGCAGGACGCTGATGAAAAACTTGAGAGATTCCTGATAGATCTCAAAAAAGGGACAGCTGTTTACATATCTGATATCAGTATAAAAGAGGGTGAAACAAGTCCTCCCAAAAGATACAATTCAGGTTCGATCATTCTTGCGATGGAAAATGCCGGTCAGCTGATCGAGGACGAAGAACTACGAGCCCAGATAAAGGGAAGCGGAATCGGAACAAGCGCAACTCGTGCTGAAATACTGAAAAAACTTGTTAACAACGGATATCTATCTATAAACAATAAGACTCAGATAATAACTCCGACTCTTCTTGGTGAACTGATCTTTGAAGTGGTCAATGCTTCAATAAAGCCTTTGCTGAATCCTGAGCTCACCGCAAGCTGGGAAAAAGGATTAACAGGTGTTGCAAATGGAAATATTTCATCTGATGAATATCTTGTAAAACTGAATGATTTTGTAATAAGAAGGACCGATACTGTAAAGCATTCAAAAGTTACAAGAGCTCAGCTAAACAATAACTTTAACATTGTAAAAAAGTATTACTGATTATGTGCTATACTTCTTACAAATAATGGAAGGAATGAAAAAATACAATATGGAAAACATTAAGATACGAGACATGTACTCTCTTGAAGAAACTATAGCAAAGGATCTTCTTGAAAAGTTTGAGTACCCATGGGAGGTTTTACCGCACATCAAGGAATACATCATAAAACTCGGCAACAGTCTGCCAGAAGACATATATGATAAAAAAGGTGATGATATATGGATAGCCAAAAGTGCAAAAGTCTTTGATTCAGCATATATAGGTGGTCCCTGTATCATTGATGAGGAAGCTGAAGTAAGACACTGTGCATTTATCAGAGGAAGCGCTATTGTGGGCAAGAGAGCCGTTGTCGGCAATTCCACAGAACTTAAGAATGTGATATTATTTAATAAAGTCCAGGTACCTCATTACAATTACGTAGGAGACTCAATACTTGGATACATGTCCCATATGGGGGCAGGTTCGATTACATCTAACGTGAAATCCGATAAGACTCTTGTTGTGATAAAAAACGGCGAAGAACTAATAGAAACCGGAATAAAAAAGGTTGGAGCGATGCTTGCTGATAATGTCGAGGTCGGATGCAACAGTGTTTTAAATCCCGGGACCGTTATCTGCACAGATACAAATATTTATCCTACAAGTTGTGTAAGAGGTGTAATTCCTCCTCATAGTATCTATAAGGAAAAAGGCGTTATCGATCCGAAGAGAGGGTAGTCTATGGATAATGGATTATTATTCTACAACGAACTTGAAGAACTGATAGATACAGTCATTAAGGCTGAAAAAGATCGTATTATCCATGCTTTGCTCATATTTAACCTAGATAATTTTGCTGATATCAATACCTGCGTCGGTATTGAAGGTGGTAATGAAATACTTGATTTAATAAGCAGCAAACTTAGTGAATTCTTTAAAGGAACAGATATCGTTGCAAAGCTAAGAGGAGATGAATACGCAGTTCTTATCAGGAACATCAGGACCATAACTGATGTTGAGAAACTATGTGAGAATATTTTAAAATCAGTATCTGATATAAAAGTAAACGATATCACAATAACTTCATCTATAGGTGTTTCTGTTTATCCATTTCACGGAAATACATACGAAGAATTAAAGGATAAGGCCTACCAGGCGCTTATGCGTGCTAAAGCCAACGGCAAGGACGGCTACAGAATTTACGAATCAGCTCTTACAAAAGCAAAGTTTTCAGAATTTGTATTGAATGGCTTTTATGGTGAGATCGATTACCGTGTAATGAAAGACACTGATTGGGACAAATATATCATGGATGTCTCAAGACAGCTTTTCAGATATGACTCAAATATTTACTCATCAATAAACTCCATACTTGAGATATTCTGCTTATATTACGGCTTTTCAAGAGCATTTGTATTAACTTCTAAGGAACATTCCATCTATGATGAAAAAAGAATGGAATTTACTATACCTGGGTACGAATATCCCAATCTGGATCTAATGCATACTTTAAAGCAGGATCTCATTTTGCGTCTCCATGACGATTATGATGAATGTGTTCTTGTAAGGTTGGATGATCCCTATACAGATCCTGAGATAATCCAGTATATGCGTGACATGGGTGATTGTGAACTACTGTTTTTTGCTGTAAAAGATGAAGGCAAATTCATTGGCGGAGTAGTTTTCGAAAACACAGAAGATGATGGATCTCGTATAAATCTAAATGAACTTGCAAAGATAACAAATCAGATTGGAGCGATCATGTCCTATGCATTGATCGCAGGCAGATTTATGGCCTCAAAAGATCTCATGTCCAAAATAGAGATGTTTGAAGGTGTACCTGCTGATATCTATATCATTGACTCAAATAATCACTGCATAGAGTATATGAATTCTTCTGCTATAGAACAGGCTGGAGTGTCAGCTATCGGAGAGAAATGCTATAAGATCCTTCATAACAATAAGTTGGAATGTGCAGATTGCCCGCTTAGAAAGATGGATATAAATGACCCAACTGCAAATGAGAGAGTTTCTACATTCAACTTTTCAACCTGCAAGCTTGTGCTCAACCTTTATTCATGGATCTCAGGTAGAGATAATAAAGGAGAAGCTTTGCTTATTAGTGTAGATGTTGAAAATCTTTTCAGCGAAATATAAATAATTGAAAGGTCTTTCCAAATATGTTTCTTGGATTCTACGATTATACTGTAATACTTACATATTTATCACTTTTGTCTGCTGGACTAGGAATATTTGTTTCCCTTCACGGTGAAGGGCATCCGTATCTTGGAATTTTCTTTTTAATGTTCTGCGGACTTTGTGATGCATTCGACGGTAAAGTCGCAAGAACCAAAAAAGACAGGAAAGATGCAGAGATCAAATTCGGTATTCAGATCGATTCCCTCACAGATCTCGTTGCTTTTGGTGTATTGCCTGCATGTATCGGTGATGCACTAATCAGAAGAAGCGATTTTATTCCTGAGATGCCCAAAACACCTTCAGCAAGCAAGTTTGAGAATTCACTTTGTCTTCTTTTATTTACACTCATGCTCTTATATATGCTCGCAGCTATGATAAGGCTTGCATATTTCAATGTTGAAGAAGAGGAGCGTCAAAAGAAGGATGACGGTGTAAGAAAATTCTATTGCGGTGTTCCTGTTACCAGTGCATCTCTTGTATTTCCGACTGTCATGCTCTTTCAATACATTTTACCAGTAGATATTACTATGGTATACTTTGCTTTCATGATCGTTCTTGGATTTGCATTTCTTTCAAAAATCCAGATAAAAAAACCTGGCTTCAAAGGAATAATGATCATGGTTGGCATAGGCGTTGTCGAATTTATCGTTCTTTTTGCCGCTTGGCAGTTTTTCCAGAGGTAGTTATATGGAAACACCTATAAAAATCCCCAGGGATAATAAGAGTCTGTATTTTCTTTACAGGACTGTTACCGGAAGAGTAATGCTTAAGTTCTTAACTTTAAGATCAGTCTCCAAGATCGCCGGTATTTATATGGAATCTGCTGCATCTGCAAATCTTATAAACGGATTCATTAAAAAAAACAATATTGATATGTCTGAATACATCGGTGAAGATTACAGATGCTTCAACGATTTTTTTACGCGCAGGATAAAAAAGAAACTGCGTCCCATTGATAAAGATCCCTCACACCTTATCGCACCATGTGATGGTCTATTGAGTGCTTATCATATACATGATGGTCTTGTCATTCCCATTAAACAGAGTGAATACAGCATTGAGGATTTAGTACAGAACAAGCGAGTTTCAGATATGTATCAAAACGGAACGTGTCTTGTATTCAGACTTTGTGTCAATCACTATCACAGATACTGTTACCCTGATAATGGAAAGAAAAGTATTAACATCCATATTGACGGCATATTGCATACAGTAAGACCTATAGCCTTAAGAAGCAGGCCTGTATTTACTCAAAATAGCAGAGAATATACACTTATCAAAACAGAAAACTTCGGTACGATAATGATGATGGAGATCGGTGCCATGTTGGTAGGAAAGATCCATAATCATCATGGCAGAGCCGGTGTTGAACGAGGAGAAGAAAAAGGATATTTCAAATACGGCGGTTCAACTATTGTTCTTCTTATTAAGAACAACAAAGCTGTATTTGACGAAAGCCTCTTCGAATCTACAGATAACAACATGGAAACACCTGTAAAAATGGGCGAAGTGATAGGCTATGCAAAATAACACAAATACGTTGATTTTTACGTATTTATGTGGCAAAATATTTGTTGCGGATAAAACTTTGCAATAAACTTATTCTTATTGCAGAGGATATATAAAATCGAAAGGAGTTTCACACATGATTTATTCAAAAGAAGTTGAAGAGATGTGCCCCGTTAAGCAGGGTGTTAATCACGGATGTGCACCTATACCCGAAGAAGCAAAATGGGTAAAGGCAAAAGAGGTTAAGGATATCAGCGGATACACACACGGCATTGGCTGGTGCGCACCTCAGCAGGGAGCATGCAAACTTTCTCTTAACGTTAAAGACGGCATTATCCAGGAGGCTCTTGTTGAGACAATCGGATGTTCAGGTATGACACATTCTGCAGCTATGGCTGCTGAGATTCTTCCTGGCAGAACAGTTATGGAAGCACTCAATACAGACCTGGTATGTGATGCTATAAACACAGCTATGAGAGAACTCTTCCTCCAGATAGTATACGGACGTTCACAGTCTGCATTCTCTGAAGACGGTCTTGCAATAGGTGCAGGTCTTGAAGATCTTGGTAAAGGTACTCGTTCGATGGTTGGTACAACCTATGGAACACTTGCTAAAGGTCCTAGATATCTTGAGCTCACAGATGGTTATATCACTGGTATAGCTCTTGATGAGGATAACGAGATCATCGGTTACAAGTATGTTAACTTTGGAAAGATGATGGATTTCATCAAGAAGGGTGACGATGCTCAGACAGCTCTTGATAAGGCTTCAGGTCAGTATGGTCGTGTGCAGGATGCTGCAAAGATCATTGATCCTAGAACAGACAAAGAAGTTTAAGAGCACGAGTTTAGGACTAAGGAGGATTTTAAGATGGCTTTATTTGAATCATATGAAAGAAGAGAAGCTCAGATCCTTGCCAAGCTCAAAGAGTACGGCATCGGATCAATTGAAGAATGTAAAGAAATATGTGACGCTGCTGGTATTGATGTTTATCATCTTATCGAAGGTATTCAGCCTATCTGTTTTGAAAACGCAAAATGGGCTTATACTGTAGGTGCAGCTATCGCTATAAAGAAAAACTGCAGAAGAGCTGCTGATGCAGCTGCAGCAATCGGTGAAGGCCTTCAGGCTTTCTGCATCCCCGGTTCAGTTGCTGACACACGTAAGGTTGGTCTTGGTCACGGAAACTTAGGCAAGATGTTGCTTGAAGAAGAGACAGAGTGTTTCGCTTTCCTTGCAGGTCACGAATCATTCGCTGCAGCTGAAGGTGCGATCGGTATCGCTGAAAAAGCTAATAAAGTTCGTACAAAGCCTTTAAGAGTTATTCTTAACGGTCTTGGCAAAGATGCTGCTCAGATAATCTCTCGTATCAACGGATTCACATTTGTTGAAACTGAGTATGATCCTTATACAAATACTGTTAAGGAAGTATCTCGCAAGTGCTATTCAAAGGATGCAAATTCACCTCGTGCTAAAGTTAACTGCTACGGTGCAAACGATGTTTGCGAAGGTGTTGCTATCATGTGGAAAGAAAATGTTGATGTTTCTATAACAGGTAACTCAACCAATCCTACCAGATTCCAGCATCCTGTTGCTGGTACATACAAGAAAGAAAGAGTTGAAGCTGGCAAGAAGTACTTCTCAGTTGCTTCAGGCGGCGGTACAGGACGTACACTTCATCCTGATAACATGGCTGCTGGTCCTGCTTCATATGGTATGACAGATACAATGGGACGTATGCATTCGGATGCACAGTTTGCAGGGTCTTCATCAGTTCCTGCTCACGTAGAAATGATGGGTCTTATCGGTGCAGGTAACAACCCTATGGTTGGTATGACAGTTTCAACAGCCGTTTCTATCGAAGAGGCTGCTAAGGCAGGTAAGTTTTAAACATTATTAGAAATAATAATTTACAGGGATGCTCAATGCATCCCTGTTTTGATTTAAAAACATTGTATATATTATCTTTTTTTGTTAACATCTTATCAGGATATGTTCGTTGTTAATGTTCATTTTTCAGAGGATACAAGTATATGAGCGAACTAAGAATTGAAGCTACAAAAGAGAATCTTGATGATGTCCTAATGTTTATAGATGAAGAACTCGAGAAGCTTGATTGTTCAATGAAGATACAGATGCAGATTGATCTGTCTGTTGAAGAGATCTTTATCAATATAGCAAGTTATGCCTATTATCCTGATACAGGTATGGCATTTATCAGTTTTGAATCCGAAAATGACGGATCAATAGTACTCATTTCATTTACTGACACAGGTGTTCCTTATAATCCCCTTGAAAAAGAAGATCCTGATATAACACTTACTAGTGAAGAACGTCAGGTTGGCGGTTTAGGAATCTTCCTAGTTAAAAAGAATATGGATGAAGTTTACTACAAATATGAAAACGGTAACAATGTTCTGACTATGAAAAAGAAGATAAAATAAGGATGATAGTAGATTTATGAATAAAAAATCAGTCAAGGATATGAATAATCTAGAGAAACTGCATAATTCTCTTTCAGCCAAAACTGTCAGATCTACAATAAAAAGCTGCATTATTTTTGGTCTTATATGCCAGCTTGTTGCTTTGACATTCTTCGCAGTTTCTATAACCAAACAATATATCAGTGTTGCTACATCTACTGCCAATCAGGCTAAACTATCTACAACTAACGGCGCTGATGCTGTTGGATTTTCAAAAAGTATAATGTCCGTTTATAACAGCCTCAGCGAGGATGAGCGTCAGAAAATGGGTACAGAAGAGTATCGTTCATATTTCAATGAGGCAGATATTCATGCGAAAGGCAATTACGACGATCTTTTCAATATACTTAATCGAATAAGACAGTATAGTGATGTATTTGACGTATATATCGCAATGTATGACGTCGAGAACCAGCGTGTTATTTATATGGTCGATACAGACGCAAATATTGATACCAGATTGTATCCAGGCGAATGGGAACCGGCTAACAGAGATGGTATGCTCAAGCTTCTGGATTATGATAAAAACGACCCTCTTTATTATATCGAGTACACAAAAAAGTATGGATTGTTATGCACAGTAGGCGCTCCGATACTAGATGATGCTAATCGATTATGTTCCTTCATGCAGGTTGATATTTCTATTGAAAGCATCCTTCATGCAATGCTTGATTTTTCTTTAAGACTCACAGTTGCTTTTATAATAGTTACGATATCGCTTGCTTGGTTGCAAACAAAGCACATTAAAAAAGCACTCATTTCCCCTATAAATCAGATTGCTCAGGCATCACAGGATTATGTTAAGGACAGACATAATAATGTTTCAAATACAGAGCATTTTTCTAATCTGAACATACAAACAGGAGATGAGATAGAAAACCTGTGTCTTGCAATGGCTGACATGGAGATCGAACTATCAGAATATGAAAAAAATCTGACAAAAATAACAGCAGAAAAAGAGCGTATCGGTACTGAGCTTACTTTGGCAACAGCTATTCAGGCATCTATGCTTCCGCATATATTTCCGCCTTTTCCAGACAGAAAAGAATTTGATATATTTGCAAGCATGGAACCTGCAAGAGAAGTAGGTGGCGATTTTTATGATTTCTTTTTAATCGATGAAGATCATCTATGTACCTTGATAGCTGACGTATCAGGGAAAGGTATTCCTGCAGCCCTATTCATGATGATATCAAAAACCATACTTCAAAGTTGTGCAATGCTTGGTCGATCTGTTGCTGATATACTCGCCAAAACAAATGAAGCTCTTTGCTCAAATAATCAGGTTGAGATGTTTGTAACTGTATGGGTCGGTGTCCTTGAAATCTCAACAGGTAAAATGGTTGCAGCCAATGCCGGTCATGAATACCCGATAATTAAACATGTCGATGGCAATTTTGAAATGCTTAAAGACAGGCACGGGTTTGTTATAGGCGGAATGCCTGAAACGAAGTATCACGAATATACAATCGATTTTAAACCAGGTGATAAATTGTTCATATACACTGACGGCATAACTGAAGCTACAAACGCGGAAATGAAAATGTTTGGTAATGAAAGGCTTCTTACTGCATTGAATCAGTCAGAAGATACAAGTGTTAAAGGTCTTATCACAAATGTTCGATCAGCAATAGGAGACTTTGTTAAAGATGCCGAGCAGTTTGACGATCTGACTATGCTATGTCTGGAATACAACGGAAATTGTTTATAACATCTTAAAATAGTGTTAATATATTACATATAAAACAGTAAACTGGGAAGGAGAAAAGATATGCTTAACATCAACACCGAAAAGAACGGCAATGAACTCACTTTTAAACTCAGCGGAAGACTTGATACAGTTACAGCACCTGAGCTTGAGGCACCTGTAAGAAACGATCTGTCAGGCGTTTCAGATCTTATTTTTGATCTAAAAGATCTAGAATACATTTCAAGTGCTGGTCTTCGTGTTCTCTTACTTGCTCAGAAAACTATGAACAAGCAAGGTAAAATGGTAGTTAAAAATGTTTCTGAAGAGATAAACGAGATTTTTGAAGTTACAGGCTTTTCAGATATACTTACCGTTGAATAAAGGAGATCATTATGCAAAAAACAAGCGAACTTTGTATTTCCAGCGTTGAGGAAAGCCTTATTGAAGCGCTTGATATTGCCGACGGATTTATAAAAAGGCAGAATATCGACAGAAAAAAAGCTATAAGATTGCGTCTCTTAGTTGAGGAAACAATAGGTTTGGTCCGAATGATGACTGGTGATTTCAAGGCACAGTTTTGGATTGAAAACGAAGATGACGAATACAGAATCAGACTTAATGCGACGACTAACATGAACATCGATAAAAAAGACCGTCTTCTTTCACTTTCAACATCCGGGAAAAACAGTGCCGTTACAGGTTTTATGAGTAAAATTGCAGATATCATTGATACAGGATTTTTAAACTATAACGATATCATGAAAGATCAGCAAAAATACAGTGACGGATATTTCGTAGGATACGGTATGATCAACGAAACTCCTGTTATCGGAGAACCTTTTGTCTGGTCGTTAAAGAATTACAAAACTTCACTTGAAACAGTAACCGAAGAAGATGATCACTCAAAGGAAGCTTGGGATGAGCTCGAAAGATCGATCGTTGCTAGCATCGCCAATGATGTTATTGTCGGTGTAAAGAAAGACAGTGTTGATTTAACTATTATATATAAATAACACAGTACTATCTATATAGGCAAAGCCATATCGGTTTTGCCTTATTTTTTGATTAATAAAATACTACCCACTTTACTGATAATGTGTTATTATATGTTGTGGTATACTGTTTAATCAAACACATTATATAGATATGGGAGAGATATGAAAAAGTTTTGTATAATATTAGCTGCAATCAGCATCTCCTGTTTATGCGGATGCGGAAATACAGAAAAACTTGAAGCATATTATGATGGAATGATGGCTTTTCAGGGTAATATATCCATTATCACTGAAACAATAGACCTTATCGATGAATCCAAGACACAAGCTCCTGCACTGGTTTGTGATCAACTTGATAAGCTTACTGAACAGTTTAGACTCATGTCAGAACTCGAAGTACCCAAAAACTTCAGTGGTTGTGAAGAGTTAGCGGATGATGCATACACATATATGCAGGAAGCTGACAGGCTTTACAAAGAATGGGCCAGCGATCCCGATAATGCTGATGAACAGCTTGTCGACATGGCCAAGCAGAATTATGATAGAGCATTAACTCGAGTCAGTTATATATCTGTCATCCTTCAGGGAGGAGTTCCCGAAGGTGAAGGTGTGTCAATAACTGAAGAAGAAGCTACAGATTTTAATCCTGTAAATGAGGATACAGTCGCTCCGGAAGTTGAAAGCATCGAAAGCACCGAAACGGAAGAGGACGATGATGCAGATCTTTATGATGAGTACGAACCGCAAAGCGACGAGAATGAGTTTTCAGAAACCGAAAATGCTCAGAACGGTGAAAATACCCAATAAGTAATCACACACCAAAGGTTCATGTATTTAGGGGATCTTTGGTGTTTTTGAATTATTCAGATATATTATGACTAAACAGGAATTTAAAGATTT
>CADAPR010000020.1 GCA_902789785.1 uncultured Lachnospiraceae bacterium | reverse complement strand
GCAGCACAGTTTGATCATGAGAATCCTGCAAAGCTTGTTACTGAATGTATAGAGAAGTATCATATAAATCCCTCTCAGATAAATCTGGAGATCACGGAAACAGCTGCAGGTAAAAACAAGACTATAATGATCCAAAATATGGAAAAACTCATAGATAAGGGTGTGACATTTTCACTGGATGATTTTGGAACGGGTCGTTCAAATATCGATTACTTCGTCAACATGCCCGTAAGGACTATTAAGTTTGATTACACCTTTACCAGAGGGTTCTTTGATAATGAGAAGATAAAGCATGTTTTAACCGGCATGCTGGATATAATTCACAAGATGAACTTAAGCGTTGTGGTTGAAGGAATTGAAACAAAAGAACAGATGGAAGTTATGAAAGATATGGAAGTGGAATTCATACAGGGATTCTATTATTCAAAACCAATCCCGGAGAATGAGTTTATGGAGTTCTTAAGGCAAAATAATTGAGATTAAAGTACTCGTTCGATATGACAAGATTTTATGGAAAGAAGATATTTTTACTATTTGAAACAGAAGATGTTTTTGGGGGGTTAGTCACACCGGCTTTTTGAAAGTAAAAAAGCCAGTAAACCCGCATGGTTACTAGCTTTCATGAGTAAAAATATTTAAGCTGCTGACGGGAATCGGACCCGTGACCTCCGCACTACCAATGCGACGCACTACCGACTGTGCTACAGCAGCATGAGATCAACTCACCGAATTATAATATCAAACCATAGGAAACGTGTCAACTCTTTTATAGGCACGTCAATGGTGGTATAATCTATATAGTCAGACAAGTTCTGACGAGGGATTGCAATAGATAAGGCAAAGTATAGGAGGTAAGGTAATGAGCTTTTTTGAGAATCTTGGTGCAACTCTTGGCAATGCAGCGGGAAATGCTATAGAGAAGGGCAAGGAGTTTAAGGATGTTGCACTGGATAAGGGTAAGGAATTTAAGGATGTTGCTACTCTGAAGACACAGATCAGTACAGCACAGAGCAATGTTGCTAAGCTATATAAGGAACTTGGCGAGAAATTTTTTGAGGATAACAAGGATGCGGATACATATCCGGAGATAAGTGCGATAAGAGACGCTTTAGTGAGCATTAAGGAACTTGAAGACAAGTTGATGATTGCACAGGGTATGACTAAATGTCCGACTTGCGGAGCACCTGTTGAAAAGGGCAGCCAGTTCTGCTCAAAATGCGGAGCTTCAATAGAACAGTAGGATAATTGAATATTATAAAACGGACTGCGATTTGCAGTCCGTTTTTGTATTTATATGGTTTATTCTCCGCCTTCTGCCGGAGGTGCTGCTTCTGCGGCTGCCTGAGCTGCTGCAGCGGCTGCTTCAGCAGCGGCCTGCATTTCCCATTGCTGTTGAGCGATTATAGCATCGTGGTTGGGATCTGCAAAGAACAGAGCATCATGAGAGCAGCGGTTTACGCCATCTTCACTGATAGTTCCTCTGATACCTGTCTGTACAACCTGTCCGTCAGCTGTTATTGTACCTGAACCCTTCGCTACTTTTGGATCTTCCGGAAGAGGAAGTTCAAATACACCTTCAACTTTGAATGGACAGTTCTCGCAAGCCGGGAGATGATCATACGCACAAATGATACCGGAATAGTGAACATCACATGATGTTGTCGGAACAGTTCCTTCCTCGAAGTATTCTGTCTTAAGACATCCGTCACATAGTCCGGGTATCGGAAGTTTTCCGGATCTAGAACATACAGTTGCTGTTACGATACCGGGAGGTGTGGGATATGGTTTATCCTCCATACCTTCATGTACACGGCTCATAACTTTCTTCCACATGGTCTGTGCCAGGTCATGCTCGGCATTGGACGACATTTTTCCGTTATTATTATCATATCCGGCCCATGAAGTTGCTGTATAGTAGGGAGTGAAACCTGCAAACCATACATCATTATTTGCTGTTGTCGTACCTGTCTTACCAGCAACGGTAACATTAGCAAGCTGGCATTTATGACCTGTACCGCTTGATACAACATCTTTCATGGCAGATGTCAAAAGCCATGCAGTTGTCTGCTTTAATACCTGATGCTGTACAGGAAGAGTATTGTCAAGGATGACATTGCCATCGTGATCGACTACTTTTGTATATAGCTTTGGTTTGATGTAAGTTCCCTGATTTGCGATAGCGGCATAAGCGGCATTTAATTCAATATTGTAAACACCTTTTGTGATACCGCCGAGTGCCAGTGCCTGCTGGATGTCTGTATATACCTTGCCGTTAATCACTTTTCCGGTTTCAAGAGATGTGAACCCGAAATCAAGCAGATAATCAAAGCCAAGCTGTGGTGTGATCTGCGTAAGAGTCTTAACAGTAACGATATTCAAACTTTCTCTGATACCTTCTCTTAACGACTGTATGCCTCTGTAAGAGTTTTTGCCGTACCAGTTGCTTACAGGTTTTCCGTCATCGTAAGTATATGGAGCATCGTTCTGAACGGTAGCGAGAGTAAGACCGGCACTGTCAAGAGCAGGTGCGTATGTTGAAAGCACCTTGAATGTCGAACCGGGCTGACGAGGAGCCTCGGTTGCTCTGTTGTATGTTCTTGAAGCTGTCTTTGATCCTCGACCTCCGACCATTGCAAGGACATAACCGTTTGACTGGTCCGCTATGGTAAAGGATATCTGAGGCTGAGGTGTAAGCTCGATCTTTTCTGCAAATACTTCATCGCCGGATTCCATTACGGAAGCCTTGTATTCCTCGACAGCTGCATATGCATCTTCCTGTGATGAAAAGAGCATATTGAACTTCGGATTGCTCTGCTTGAAGTATGATTTTAGCATTTCGGAACTGTGATTAACCTTGTCGCCGTTGGCTTTCTCTATTGATAGAGCATACCTGAGATCCCAAAATGTCTTTTCAGGATAATTCTCGGGATCGTTATATACTTCATCGCATATGCTCTGTATATGAGGATCCTGAGTCGAGAAGATTGAAAGACCGCCTGTATATAACAGAGTGTATGCCTGCTGTTCGCTGTAGCCTGTTGCGAGCAGATCTTCATAAACGGCTTCAGTTACAGCATCATCAAAATATGAGTTTACCGTAGTTTCCTCAACGGTACTGTTATAACTCTGAATACGATCATAAACATTGTCATTGAGTGCTGCATCTTTTTCGGCTTCAGTGATATAGCCCTGTTCACACATGTCACGAAGGACCTTGCCCCTACGTTCAGCGTTCTTGTCAGGATGAGATATGGGGTTATATCTGCTCGGGTTCTGTGTGATTGCTGCTATGACAGCGCATTCTGAAAGATTGAGCTGAGAAACATCCTTATTGAAATATCTTAACGATGCAGCCTGAACGCCAAGTGTATTCTGACCAAGGTTTATGGTGTTCATATAGTTTTCAAGGATCTTGTTCTTGTCCATTACTTTTTCAAGCTCTATGGCAAGATACTGTTCCTGAATCTTTCTGGTAACCTGATCTCTGAGACCGTTTTCTTCGGTCCATCCTTTAAATACATTATTCTTTAAGAGCTGCTGAGTGATCGTGGATGCACCCTGCATGTTTTTAAACTTGTTCTTAACACCGTCTGCAACTGCACGGATGATACCCTTGATATCGATGCCGTTATGAACATAGAAACGTGAATCCTCGATAGCGATAAAGGCATGCTGAAGATTCTTAGGCATCTGATCGAGTGTGACAGGGATACGGTTTGAATCCGTTGCAACAAGCTTAGCGGTCTGATGACCTTCACTGTCATATATAAATGTAGAAAAACCGGTGGGAGATACGTCTATGTTAGAGATGTCAGGAGAGGATGCGATGATCCCCTTTAAAACTCCGACACCTGCGCATGCGCCCATAATACCAGTCGTGATAAATGCGATCAAAATGATCATGAGCAGATACAGAACTAGCTTCTTACCAAGCTTGGTAGAGAATGAGCGTATCTCTTTTTTCCTTTTGATAATTCCCTGTTTTGAGTAATTCATAATAAAGTAACCTCTTATTCCAAATCTGTATTATATCAAATATTAATAGGAAGATAAAGGAATTTAAGTAAATCTTAACAATTGCCGTGCTCGTGATAAAACTTTTCATTGACATGATTATTAAATAAAAGTATCATAAAAAAGCCGAAGAGTGCACACTCTTTGAGACTAAGTATCATCCGTAAGATACTCTGAAAGGTGGTGGTTTTCATGACGAACAATTCAAGTCCCGATAGCTCGATACCCGGTCGAAGTAGTATGAAAATCACAATTAAAGGAGAATCGCTATGGATGAGATCATGGAATTAACAAAAGTACGCGATCTTTTGGAAAACAAGCAGTATACAACGCTTCGTCAGACTCTGTCGGAGATGAATGAGGCGGATATAGCGGCAGTTTTTGAAGATTTGGAAGATGCGGAGCAGTTAAAGTTGTTTCGTATACTGCCCAAGGATATGGCTGCGGATGTTTTCTCTTATCTTGATGTAGACAATCAGCATTATATAATTTCATCATTGTCTGATAAGGATGCTGCCGGTATCATCGATAATCTGATGGCCGATGATGCTACCGACCTTATTGAAGAGATGCCTGCCAATGTGGTAAAGCGTCTTCTTGCTCTTGCCAGTCCCGAGACGAGAAGAGATATCAATCATCTATTGAGATATCCTGAAGATTCGGCTGGAAGCATAATGACGGTCGAGTATGTTGACCTTAAGGAGAATCTTACTGTTGAACAGGCCATCAACAGGATTAGAAAGGTCGGACTTGACAGTGAGACAATCAATATCTGCTATGTTTTGGACAGTCGCAGAAAACTGGTCGGAACAGTTGCTTTAAGATATCTGCTGCTTATGGATCCGGATGAACTTATCGGCGATATAATGCATGAGAATGTAATCGCCATCAATACTCTGATGGACCAGGAAGAAGTTGCAAGAACCTTCCAGAAATACGACTTTACAGCCATGCCGGTAGTTGATAACGAATCAAGACTGGTCGGTATCATAACAGTCGATGATGTAGTCGACATCATGGAAAAAGAGGCCACAGAGGATATCGAAAAGATGGCCGCTATCGTTCCTACCGATAAGCCTTATATGCGTACCGGTGTTTTTGAGACATATAAAAAGCGTATACCCTGGTTGCTTCTTTTGATGATAAGTGCAACATTTACAGGAAAGATCATTTCTTCATTTGAAGATGCACTCAGTGTATATGTGATACTGACTGCGTTCATACCCATGCTCATGGATACGGGCGGTAATGCTGGAGGACAGGCATCCGTTACGATAATCCGTGGACTTTCACTGGATGAAATCGAATTTGGAGATATGATAAGGGTAATCGGAAAAGAGATAAGAGTTGCTGCTTTGTGCGGACTGACATTAGCAGTTTGTAACTTTGCTAAGCTCATGCTTTTTGACAAGGTTGGAATGAGCGTAGCTCTTGTTGTATGTTTTACATTAGTATGTGTAGTACTAATTGCAAAGGTAGTGGGATGTACGCTGCCGATGTTTGCCAAGAAGCTGGGGTTTGACCCGGCAGTCATGGCCTCACCTTTTATAACAACTATCGTGGATGCGATATCACTGTTGATCTATTTTCAGATAGCAACAAATCTTCTTGGATTGTAAATTTATGAAAAAGACTCTTGTTGCCGGGCTGGTGGCTCACGTTGATTCGGGAAAGACAACTCTTGCTGAAGGTATTCTTTATACCTGCGGCAAAAAAAGAGAACTTGGCAGAGTGGATCACAAAGATACACTTCTTGACAATACAGATATTGAAAGAGAAAGAGGTATCACCGTTTTTGCCAAGCAGGCCAGAGTAACATATAATGAGGTTAACATAACACTTCTAGATACACCGGGACATGTTGATTTTTCCGCTGAAATGGAGAGGACGCTTCAGGTTATAGATGCGGCTGTTCTTCTTATAAGCGGCGATGATCCCATATCCGGTCATACATTCACTTTATGGAAGCTGCTTGAAAGCTACTCTATACCGACAATAATCTTTGTCAACAAGATTGATATGGCGGGCTTTGACAGACAGTCCTTTTATTCAAGGATAAAAACTAGACTTTCAGACAATATCGTAGATTTTAATGCTTTTAGTCAAAATCATCTAGATGAAAAACTATATGATGAACTCTCCATGTGTGATGAGATCATGATGGAAGATTATCTTGAGTGCGGGAGCATCTCTGTTGAAAATATGCGAAATGCATATAGTAACAGGAGATTGTTTCCGCTTATCTTTGGTTCGGCTCTTTTACTGGATGGAGTGGACAGACTTTTAAACTGCCTTACGGACCTTTATACATTTAAAGAGTATAAAGAGGAATTTTCAGCAAGGGTATATAAGATATCAAGAGATGCATCGGGGCGAAGACTGACTCATATCAAGCTTACCGGCGGAAGACTTAAGGTCAGAGATAAGATCGGTGATGAAAAGGTAGATCAGATAAGGATATATAACGGTGCTCAGTTTGATACCGTTGATGAGATGAACTCACCAGATGTCTGCGTTCTTACAGGACTGGAAAAATGCTTTGCCGGAGACAGACTTGGAAGTGAAAGCGGATATGTGAGACCTCTTATGCTCCCTATCCTTTCATATCGAGTAATACCCGATGAACGGGAAGACAAGGCTGTATGTTTTAAGAACCTTGTTCTTTTATCTGAAGAACTTCCGGAATTAAACGTTACTTGGCAGGAGTCAAGTTCTGAGATACATATAAGCGTCATGGGAGATGTGCAAAATGAGATATTGAAGCGCATGTATCATGACCGCTTTGACAGATATATATCAATAGATGATGCAAGTGTGGTATATAAGGAGACCATTTCGCATGCTGTTCATGGCATAGGTCATTACGAACCTCTTAAGCATTATTCTGAAGTACATCTTTTGATATCTCCGCTGCCTCAGGGAAGCGGTATAGAATATGATACCTGTGTATCATCTGATGAGCTGGATATAAACTGGGTAAGACTGATCCTAACTCATCTTAAGGAAAAGAAGCATAAAGGAGTCCTTATTGGATCCGAACTAACAGATGTGAGATTTACCGTCATCGGAGGCAGAGCACATGCAAAGCATACAGAAGGCGGAGATTTCAGACAATCCACATACAGAGCGGTAAGACAGGGACTGATGAGTGCAGAGAGCATACTGCTTGAGCCTTATATAGATTTCACATTGAGAGTTCCTACAGATCAGGTCGGAAGGGCGATGACTGATATAAAGAAATACGAAGGTAGTTTTGAGCCTCCCGAAAATGACCTGGAAGACAGTATAATAAGAGGCAGTGCTCCTGCGGCTACGATGTTCAATTACTCAAGAGAACTCAGCACCTACAGCAGAGGAAGGGGAAGCTTCAGCTTTGAGATAAGCGGATACAAGCCATGCCATAACATGGCTGAAGTTACTGAAGCGATCGCTTATGACCCTGAAGCAGATACGGAAAATCCCTCGTCTTCGGTATTCTGTTCGCACGGAGCCGGATATGTAGTGCCATGGTATGAAGTACCCCAGAATGCACACGTTGACTGCTCAGACAGGGTTGATTCTCTTACAGGGAATGCTAAGCGCGAGTACGAGAATATAGATGCTCTAAAACCTATAGAAAACAGGCCTGCATACAGACAGGGCGAGATGAGCATATCTATTGATGAGATAGAGAAGATCTATAAGGATACCTATCATAAAAGCAGTGAAGAACTGACTCCTTACAGATATATCGGATATGAGAGCAAAAAGAAGCCTGTTGTAAAAAGCGAAAAGGAATATGTATACAAGCCCAGGCAAAAGAAGGAGAGCTTTCTTTTAGTTGACGGCTACAATATCATATTTGCAAGCGAGAAGCTTTCTTCGATAGCGGACAAGAACCTTGACGGAGCCAGGGATGCCCTTATTGATATATGCATCAACTATCAGGGAAGCATGGGTATGACGCTCATACTTGTATTTGATGCATATAAGGTAAAAGGAAATCCAGGTTCGCTACAGAAGGTCAACAATATATATGTGGTATACACCAAGGAAGCTGAAACTGCGGATCAATACATAGAAAAAACAGTACATGTAATGGCGAACAGTAAAAATTGTGATATAATGGTGGCTACAAGTGACCGCCTGGAGCAGATGATCATATACGGAGACGGTGCAGTAAGAATTTCTGCATTGGAATTTATGAAAATGGTTGAAGCAGAGAGCGAGAGACTTCGAAAAGACGGTCTTGTACATTAGAAGAAAGAGGATAAATAATGAGTGACGATAATAAAAATGTAAAAGGACTCAGTGAGGAGATGGCGATAAATGTTGTCAAGGAATTTGTCGGCAACAACATGTACGTGCTCCTGTCTACAGTCAAGGCAAATATGATAAAGGGATTCAGCTTTCCGTACGTCGGAGAACTCGAAGGTGTCGGAAAGGCTCTGTATTTCTTTTCTACATATGAGTATGCAAAGGAATTTGTCGAGGAAAATGATTTCGAGATACTAGACGGTATATATCCTCTGGCAAAGCTTGAACCCGGCGAAAAGATGAACAGCTTTGAAACGATATGTGCGATAGCTGCACATCTTGGAATAATGTATATCGATTTTAATCCGGGACATCCCAATATCGCGCTTGGGACAACAATACCATGGCTTCAGAAGATATTTAATTATGATCTTTCAAAGATAACTCTCATCGTGAGCAACAAGGTAAAAGAGGAGATGGAAAAGAAAGAGGACAGCAAGATCCCGATCGATTTCAATCCCATGCCGATATTCAAGTTCAAAGATCCGTATTTCATTGACAAGGAGAGAAAAGACGAACTTGATGTCATCCCTCTTAAGGAATATGAGGATGTAAAACTCTATTTTGATGCAATAAAGGATCTTTCCATTTCAGAGCTTTGCTACCTTTCAGAAGTGATAAAGAAGACATATCTGCCAAGGGCAAGTGCTGAAGGAAACAAGGAACGTATGGATATACTCATGGCAATGTATTCGGTACTGGACGGAATAGTTATCCAGAAGCTGAACATGGTAAAGACATATACACTCCTTGATAATGACGAGATGTTCATAAATCATAACCAGGCTGCATATCTGCTCTATACAGACAGATTCCAGTACATGGGTGAATACAGATACAAGGAGATCTCACTTGACGGATTTTTGCGTCAGATGGAGGTTAACGACGTAAGCTATGCGATAATCACGAGCGGTCCCGGACATATGCATCTGACAAGCTCAGCTGCTATCAGACAGACCCTCGATAAACTTTCAAAGAGATAATATTAACCAATATAAAAGGAGACCTATTTATGGAATTAAGAGATCTTGCAACAGAGCTTTCTTCAAATGCATATCCCGGCAGGGGTATCGTGATCGGAAAGTCTTCGGACTCAAAATATGCGGTCAGCGCATATTTCATCATGGGAAGAAGCGTTAACAGCAGAAATCGTGTCTTTGTAGAGGACGGAGAGGGAATCCGCACACAGGCATTTGATCCGAGTAAACTCAGCGATCCTTCGCTCATCATCTATGCGCCTGTACGTGTTCTTGGAAACAAGACCATTGTTACAAACGGTGATCAGACTGATACTATCTATGAGGGCATGGACAAGCAGCTTACGTTCGAACAGTCTTTAAGGAGCAGAGAATTTGAACCCGACGGACCAAACTATACACCCCGTATATCAGGTATCATGCATATCGAGAATAATACATTCAACTATGCAATGAGCATATTAAAGAGCAATAACGGCAATCCGGATGCATGCAACAGATATACATTTGCATATACTGACCCTGTTGCAGGCGAAGGCCATTTCATCCACACCTATATGCAGGATGGAGATCCGCTCCCAAGCTTTGAAGGCGAGCCCAAGTGGGTTAAGATCGATAAGGACATCGATGCATTTACCGATATGCTGTGGACTAATCTTAACGAGGATAACAAGGTGTCATTGTTTGTAAGATATATTGATATAGAAACAGGCAAGTACGAGACACGTATAGTTAATAAGAATAAATAATCGAAAGGCAAGATCATGAAAGAATTTGAATTAAAGTACGGATGCAATCCGAATCAGAAGCCGGCTAAGATCTATATGAAGAATGAGGGAGAGCTTCCGATAGAAGTATTAAACGGAAGACCGGGATATATCAATTTCCTTGATGCATTCAATGGCTGGCAGCTTGTAAAGGAACTTAAGGAAGCTACAGGACTTCCGGCAGCTACATCTTTTAAGCATGTTTCACCGGCAGGAGCAGCTGTTGGACTTCCTTTAAGCGATGTCCTTGCAAAGATCTACTGGGTTGATGATCTGGGAGATTTAAGTCCGCTCGCTTGTGCATATGCAAGAGCAAGAGGTGCTGACAGGATGAGCAGCTTCGGAGATTTTATTGCTCTGTCCGATGTATGTGACGTATCTACTGCAAAGATCATCAAGAGAGAGGTTTCAGACGGAGTCATCGCACCTGGCTACGAGCCTGAGGCACTTGAGATACTGAAAGCCAAAAAGAACGGCAACTACAATGTAATAAAGATCGACCCTTCATACAAGCCTGAACCTATCGAGCATAAGGACGTTTTCGGCATAACATTTGAACAGGGAAGAAACGAGATAAAGATCGATGACTCTCTTCTTACAAATGTAGTTACAAAGAATAAGGAGATACCTGACAGCGCTAAGATAGATCTTAAGATCGCACTCATTACCTTAAAGTATACTCAGTCAAATTCCGTATGCTATGTAAAGGACGGACAGGCGATCGGAATAGGAGCAGGACAGCAGTCGCGTGTTCACTGCACAAGACTTGCGGGACAGAAAGCAGATAACTGGCTCTTAAGACAGTGCCCGAAGGTTTTAAATCTTCAGTTTGTAGATGACCTCGGAAGAGCAAACAGAGATAATGCCATTGATAATTATATCGGGGATGAATACATGGATGTACTTGCTGAAGGCGCTTGGCAGAAGATATTCAAGGTTAAGCCTGAAGTGTTTACAAGAGAGGAAAAGGATGCATGGCTTTCACAGATGGACGGTGCAGCACTCGGTTCCGATGCATTCTTCCCGTTTGCCGATAATATCGAAAGAGCAAAGAAGAGCGGCGTAAAATATATTGTACAGCCGGGCGGATCTGTAAGGGATGATCTTGTTATAGAATGCGCAGACAAATACGGAATGGCTATGGTCTGCAACGGGGTTAGATTATTCCACCACTAAATGTTGTATCGACTTTATACAATTTGCACAAAAATGTGTCAATACTTGACACATTGTAGTGCAAATTGTAAAATAGTATCAGGGAATCAAGGGTTTGGAACAATACTTGAAATCAAGGGGAAAGTATATGTTATCAAACGGTGTAGAGGATAGGCACATAGATGCCTTAACGAAAGTCTATAACAAGGAATACTTCCTTGGTAAGGCCGAAGAGCTTTTCAAGAGTAATCCTGATATAGATTTTTGTATCGTTGAGCTGGACGTTAATCGATTGACCATGATCAACGATATGTATGGTCTTGGCGAAGGAGACAGGGTTTTAAAGACGATCGCGAGTGTACTGCTGGAAACATTCGAAGATGTCGATCATAGTCTCGTTTGCAGAATGACCGCGGACTTGTTTGCGTTCGCGTGTCCTTATGATGAGAAAAAAGTTATAGGTTACATTGACAAGATCGAGGATAAGATCAGAATCTTGAGTTATGATCTTAGCGTCGATCTTCTTATGTCTTTCGGGATATATCGTGTTAACGATCTTGATGTTCCGGTAAGCAGTATGTGTGAGAGAGCAAAGCTTGCTCTTTCGAGCGTAAAAGGAAATTATATCCAGCATGTTGGCTTCTTCGATGAGAGCATGAGAGACAAGGCAGTCGAAGAGATCGAGATAACTGCAAAGATGAATGCAGCCTTGATAGGAAGAGAGTTCAAAGTATACTTCCAGCCGAAACACAGTCTTGATGATGAGCGTATAGTGGGGGCAGAAGCTCTCGTTAGATGGATGAGCCCTGATAAAGGAATGGTCTCTCCCGAGAAGTTCATACCTATTTTTGAGGAAACAGGTTTCATCATGAAGCTGGATGCCTATGTATGGGAGGAAACATGCCGTTTCATAAGCGAGAAACAGGCAATGGGACTTAAAGTTCCTCCGATAAGCGTAAATGTCTCACAGATAGATCTTTATAATCCGAATCTTGTAGATACACTTGTGGGACTTACCAAGAAATATGCGATAGATCCCAAAATGTTAAAGCTTGAGATAACCGAGAGCGCATATACAGAGAGTACGCAGCTTATGCTAAAGGTCATGCAGAAATTCCATGATCACGGCATGGAGATCGACATGGACGACTTTGGAAGCGGATATTCTGCTCTAAATGTCTTAAAGGATGTTCCCGTAGATGGATTAAAGATAGATCTTAAGTTTTTGAGCGAAACATCAATAAGCAATGCTAATAAGGCGAAGAGAATCCTTGCATCAGTGATCCATATGGCAAAATGGCTCGGTATCCCGGCTATCGTTGAGGGTGTTGAGACTGCAGCTCAGGTTGACCATCTCAAGAGCTTAGGATGCACAATGGTCCAGGGCTACTATTATGCAAAGCCCATGTCTGAAGAGGCATTTGTAAAGTATATAGAAACATGGTCAAAGGATGACAATTTTGAAGTAAGCAAACCTTTTGAAGAGGCAGTCATAAATCCCGATGAATGGTGGGACAGCGTATCAGCTGACTGTGAACCGATCTTAGAGATGAATACATGTCATATTCTTTTTGACCTTGGAGAAGGTGGCGAGCTTGATGTTGTAAGAGCATCTGACAGCCTGTATGACATAATCGGGGGAAGGGAGAGATTCTTTAACGCTCCGTTTACGTTCCTTGATATGGTCGATGATAAGGACACCGCCAGATTTTTGACAATGTTTGATAATATAAACGATTATCATACAATAGGGAGCAGTATATTCAGGATCAATCTTGACGGCAGGACCATCTGGGCTGATGCAAAGGTAAGACTGCTTGAAAAATATGAAGGTCACAGGGTATTCTTTGCCGTGATCGACGATATTACCAAAAGCATGGAGGATATTACAAAATAATGAATTCAAAGGATAAACCCACACTCGTAATAATGGCCGCTGGAATGGGTTCACGCTACGGCGGTTTAAAGCAGATAGACAAGATAGACGAGCAGGGTGATATTATCATTGACTTCAGCATATTTGATGCTGTAAGAGCCGGGTTTTCAAAGGTGGTATTTATCATCAAGAAAGCAATAGAAGCGGATTTTAAAGCAGCGATAGGCGATAAGATATCAAAACACATTGAGGTGGAGTACGTATATCAGGAACTTGATAGACTGCCTGAGGGCTATTTGATACCTGAAGGAAGAGAAAAACCCTATGGAACCGGACATGCAGTACTTTGTGCAAAGGATGCCATAAAAGGAAACTTTGCGGTGATCAATGCCGACGATTTCTATGGCAGGGGTGCTTTTGAAAAGATCGCTGACTTTTTGACTAATACAGAAGATGACGAAAAGTACAGATATGCTTTTGTCGGATATGAACTGCATAATACCTTAACTGAGAACGGATCTGTTGCCAGGGGAGTATGTGTGGTCGATGAAAACAACAATCTTCAAAAGATCAACGAGCGAACCCGTATCGAAAAGCATGGCGATGATGCAGAATACACAGAGGATGATGCAAAGACATGGATAAAGCTTCCTAAGGAAAGCTATGTATCTATGAACATGTGGGGATTTACTCACTCAATACTTGATGAGCTTGAGAAGCGTTTTAAGATCTTTTTGGATGATAAGCTTAAGGAGAATCCTTTAAAAGGAGAATTCTTCCTTCCTTTTGTTGTTGATGAACTCTTAAGCGAAGGAAAAGCCACGGCAAAGATGCTCCCTACTAGTGATGTATGGCACGGTGTGACCTACAAGGAGGATAAGCCTCTTGTAAGCGCAGCGATCAAAAAGATGAAGGATGACGGAGAGTATCCGCTCAACCTTTGGGATTGATAAGATATAGCCCGGTATTAAACCGGGCTATTATTATGCAATGAAAAAAGGATTCCGTATATGGAATCCTTTGATCGGAATGACAAGACTTGAACTTGCGACCTCCTCGTCCCTAACGAGGCGCTCTACCACCTGAGCCACATCCCGAAACGTACTCAGATATAATATTACTTAAGTGCCTGTTATGTCAAGACTTAATTTAATAAAATCTTAAAAAAATCTTCATTTGCATAAAGCAGACACGGATATATAATAAGACTATGAAAAAACAGGACAAGATAATTGCAATAGGCGGAGTTGCACTGATCATCGTTTTAGCAATACTTGCAGTCGCATTACTCCTTAATATAGACGACGGTGATTCTTCGATAGTAAAGATAAAGCCGCAGGTGACTGAGGTTGATCTTAAAGAAGAGATGGTGACTCCGGTAGCAATCAAGGTTGAATCTGATCCGGATAACGAAGAACAGGTAGTGCAGGAACAGGTTACAGCTCAAGCTGTTGCCAGTGAAAACAAGACTGCCGAAAATGAATTCTATGTCAAGGCAGCCTGCAAAGAGATCAGAAACAACGATAATCAGATGGCAGAGCTTTTCGGTTACTGGGACGAATATCAGCTTGATGCGGTCGCTGATATAATCAGGCTTGAAAGAGTCAGGATGTTGACAAAGGAACTTTCAGGAAGCGGAGAGTATTACTACTACGGTGAAACGGATGCCAATAACGTTCCAAACGGCAAAGGCCTGGCTATTTATGAGAATGATACATATTACTTCGGTGAATGGAACAAGGGCCTCAGAAGCGGAAGAGGCATGTGGTTAAGGATCTATCCCGATAATAAGACTGCGACGGTCGGAAGTTACAGTGGCGTTATGGAGCATATGTATAACGGCCAGTTTAAAAATGATCTACCTAACGGCGATGGACAGGAGCATTATACTTATCAGACAGATCAGATAACCGGGGAGCTGACTATCGCAAATGTTGTAGGAAGCTTTAAAAACGGTTATTATGACGGCGAACTGTATATAATGACATTAGATAACAAAGGTGTTACATATGACTGGTTTGCTACTGGTGTAAACGGCAGCTTCAAGCCCTGTGTGGAAAACAAGATCAGTACAACGAATAAGAAGCCTGTATGGGCAAAGGGTGAAGATAATGATCACAGCACAGATGACAGCGATGACGGTTTTCACTGGATGACTGATAAAGAGAATGCAAACTGGGGAATATACAGTCTTAAAAAACCAAAGTAATTTATTGCATTCTATTGATTTTTTGATTTATATGTAGTACCATGGTAATAGGAGTAGGAGATTGTTTCGCCGATTGTTTAATTGACAAGGAGGTCAATTATGAACATATCAATGAGAAATGATTATAGTTATCTGTTCAACAACATGAACTCGAAGGCATCAAGTGCGAACAGCATGTACGGCATTAATCTTTCCGATTATGCGAGCATCAAGAGCGGCGGTTACGGAAAGCTGATGAAGGCATATTACAAGAGTGATGTGGCTTCTTCATCTGACAGCACCAAAACCAATGCAAACTCCAAGGATATTCTTTCAAAGCTTACAGAAGCTAAGAAGCCTGTGACGGATACAGAGAAGGCAAATGCGGATAATAAAGAAACTACCGCTACAGCGAATGCTTCTCAGTCAAAGGTTTCATCTGCCAAGGATTATCTTGATGTTATCATGGAAAGCACAAAGCAGCTGTATGCAAATACCGGAGGATACAATGATCCGTCCTCAGCGGTGGCAGGTGCGATGTTCAGTGCCGAAGTTTGATGCATTTTAATATTATAAGAGTTATCAAAAGACCTTTTATCGTTTGTCGGTAAAAGGTCTTTTGTTTGTCGGGTTTTTTATGAATTCATATATGTTAGAATTATTGTCGTATATTATGCAAAAAAGGAAAAGAAACTATTATGAAGAAACAGGCATTTAACCCATACCTTCCGTCGTGGGAGTATATACCGGACGGTGAGCCGTATGTTTTTAATGACAGGGTATATATATACGGATCGCATGATTTTTACAACGGACATGTTTTCTGTCTGGGTGATTATGTATGCTATTCGGCCCCTGTTGATGATCTGGGAAACTGGAGATATGAAGGAGTTATATATCCAAAGACATCCGATCCGTTAAACAAGGACGGAAAGATGTGTCTGTATGCCCCTGATGTCACTGTGGGACCGGATGGCAGATATTACCTGTACTATGTGCTGGATCATGTTCCTGTAGTATCAGTGGCAGTATGTGATGAACCTGCAGGAAGATATGAATTCTACGGGTATGTTCATTATGCCGATGGAACAAAGCTGGGAGAAAAAGAAACAGATGAACCTCAGTTTGATCCTGGTGTTCTTACAGAAGGAGATATTACATATCTTTATACTGGCTTTTGCGGTAGAGGAGATAAATCAAGGACAGGTGCTCAGTGCACAGTACTTGATAAGGATATGCTGACGATCAAAAAGCCGCCTGTTATTGTTGCGCCTGGATGTGAATACGGTGAAGGAACGGGATTTGAAGGACATACGTTTTTTGAAGCTCCTTCCATCAGAAAACGAAATGATATCTATTATCTTATATATTCGTCAACATGGATGCATGAACTGTGCTATGCAACGAGCAGATATCCGGACAGGGAGTTTACATACGGCGGTGTTATTGTGAGCAATACCGATGTCGGGATAGACAGCTACAAATCTGCTGACAGGATTATGGCCTATGGCGGAAACAACCATGGGAGCATAGTAAAGATATGCGATGACTGGTATATCTTTTACCACAGACAGACCAATTCAACATGGTACAGCAGACAGGGCTGTGCTGAAAAGATAGATTTTGATAAAGATGGAAATATTGCGCAGGTTATGATGACAAGCTGCGGACTTAACGGCGGACCTCTTATAGGCAAAGGCGAATATCCCGCATATATAGCATGTAATCTGTTTAATGATGAGCCGGCTTTGTATGTATGGCCTGGACAGCCTAGGATCATGCAGGATGGTCGAGACGGTGATGAGAATCCTGGTTATATAGGCGATATGGGACACAACACTACGGCTGGCTTTAAATCATTTGATTGCGTCGGTGTTAAAAAGATGGCTATCACTGTTAGGGGATACATGGGCGGTGACTTTGAGATAACAGACGGTCTTGACGGCAAGGTTATAGGAACGATAAAGGATGTGCCAAACGCCAATGTCTGGGAGAGATATGAAACCGATGTAGATCTTAGTGACGGCATACATGATATATATGTCAGATACACAGGAAACGGCAAAGCTAGTTTAAAGTCAATAGAATTTATCGTATAGAAGGAGAAGAGGAATGTTAAGAATCACAGAGACAGAAAACGGAAAAGTACGAGGAATAGAAGCTGCAGATCCCAGGATCACAGCGTTTAAAGGAATACCGTTTGCAGCTCCGCCTGTGGGAAAGAACAGATGGAGAGCACCTCAGCCGGCTCAAAACTGGGAAGGGATAAGAGAATGCTACAGATTTGCGCCGATATCGATACAGGACACACCGGGACTTGGAACAGATATATATTGCAAGGAATGGCATGTTGATCCGGAGATTGAGATGAGTGAGGACTGTCTTTATCTTAACGTCTGGACACCGGCAAAGAGCAAGGAAGAAAAGCTGGGTAGTAGTATGGTTTTTCGGGGGCGCATTACAGTGGGGATATCCGTCTGAAATGGAATTTGACGGAGAGAGAGTCGCAAGAAGAGGAGTTGTGGTTGTATCTGTCAATTACAGACTTGCTGCACTCGGATTCATGACACATCCTCAGATCATAAAGGAACAGCCCGACTTTCCGGCAAACTTCGGTAATCTTGACCAGCAGTACGGCCTTATGTGGGTTCAAAGAAATATAGCGAATTTCGGCGGGGATCCTAAAAACGTAACAATTGCAGGACAGTCTGCGGGCGGCGGCAGTGTGCTCAGTCAGATAGCATATCAGGGGAATAAGGGACTGTTTGAACGAGGTATAATCCAGAGCGGTATCGTAAAGAGCATAAACGGCTCATGGGGACTTACAAAGCCCTGTTCACTTGAAGAAGCAGCTAAAAAGGGAGAAGAATTCTTTGAACTGTTAGGTGTTAAGACTCTTGAAGAG